>NZ_JXYY01000041.1:0-11703 GCF_016082235.1 Spiroplasma sp. hyd1 | reverse complement strand
TATTAGACAATTTAGTATCACCAAATTTTAATTTGTTTTATTTAATAATTTTTTTATTATACACTAGATACATTCTTGTATCTAGTGTATTTGTTAATATGAGATAAAAATGTAAAGGTTGATATTTGATACAATTGATATTTAGTAGCATAGGACTTTAACTAATACCAAAGACATAAAATATCTTGGTAAGCAAAATTATAACATAAAGTTATAATTGGTCGATAATTTGTTCTAATAATTCCGAAACCGACAAATTATATTCATTAGCTATTTTTTTGATTTTATTAATTTTATCCGGTCTAATAGATAGATTAAGATATTTTTTATTTAGTTTAGGCTGATTTGGTTTTAATTGTAGTTCTTTATTAATAGTTTTAGTTATTTGTCCAGAATTAATATGCACTAAATTTTCTCTAACTCCCAATAAACTTTCTGCTAATTTTTCTGATTTGTTTAAATTAATATTAGATTTAAACAAATTTTCTTTTGCCATTTTTATATCACTCCTTTTTGTTCTAATTCAGCAACAATATTAAAATATGGGTTTTCATCTTTTTTTAAAGTTTTAATAACGGGAATTCCCGTTATTTCACTAGCTTTAAAAACTTGTTTTTTTCTAATCTCTTGTTGAATTAATAAATTATTTAATGAACTATCTTTTAAATTATCAATAAAATCTTTTGATATTGTATAAGTATCAAAATTATTTAATATAATTGCACTTATATTATTTTTGGTATTAATATAATTAACTATATTATTTCATTGTTTATTTATTGTTTCAATTGCTCGTCACGAATGAATAGAATTATCCGAAACCAAAATAATCGTATCAGCACTTAAATAAGCATTAACATTTGTAACATTTAAACTTGGGTTGGTATCAATCAAAATATAATCATAATTAGTTTGTAAAAAGTGCGCATTTTTTTGTATTGTATTTTTTAATTTTTGTTCACGGCCAAATTGACTAGACAATTTTATTTCTAGTTCTGACATTTCAATATCGGTCGGAACAATATTTACATTTTCAAAATTAGTTTTAAAAATTAAATCGGTTATATTATTATCTTTGTCATTAAATAAATTAACTGCTCATGGTTTATCAATATCTAATTTAAAGCATTGCGTTAAGTTTCCTTGCGGGTCAAGGTCAATCACAAGGATTCGTTTCTTTTTTTCTAAGGTAAGAAAACAAGACAAATTAAAAGTAAAATTCGTTTTGCCAACTCCACCCTTTAAGGCTCCAATAGTTATAATTTTCATATTTTATTTTTCCTTTCATTTATTACGCGTGCAAGTGTACTTGCAAATATAATAGCACATTTAATTATAATATTTGTAATAAAATAAGTAAAAATAAGTTATTTAAGAAATTTATTTTTATTACCATATTTTACCCACGAAAATAACGTTCGATGCACCACAAACGACGATAACCAAACAAGCAACAAAAAACCCTTATAAAATAATGGTTTTAAATAGGGTACTAAATCAAATTATTCAGTTTAAATTATTTTATTTACTAATCTGGGCTCGCGGTGATTTTCATAATTTTATGAAAAATACCTTAAAGTTTAAAAAAACTTTTGCCGCGCTTTTCAAAATCCTTGGGAAAAATTCTAAGCGTTAAGCGAAGAATTTTATAAAGGTTCCAAAATTTGTTTGAAAGAATCTCAAAATCTTTTTTAACTTGTAAGTCATTTTATCACAAAATTTCAGAAAATCAACCGCTCACCCAAAGGTAAAATGTGAAAACCATATGTGAAATTATTAATTATTTTTTATCAATTAAAATTTGATATAAAAATTAATAAAATCAAAAAAATATCGCTCTTTTAAATATTTTTGATGCTATAATTAAATTTGCCTAAAAATAAATTTAGGTTATTAGCAAAGTAAAATAAAAAATGAAAATACAACTCACAAAAATTTATATTTTCATAATTATAAATTAACAAAATAATACTGTTTTGTCAAATTATATTTTGAAAAATAATAAATTTTCACTTTTGTTGAAAATTTTTTTTAATTAAATTTATTTTGTAAAAAAATGAGGAGAAACAAAAAATGAAAAAACTTTTAGGATTATTAGGAACAATTATGATAACTGGAAATGCAATACCATCAATCGTTGCAGCAGCCCCCAATCGAAAACACAGTATTAAAAAAAGACAAAATAACGAAAATACCTCAACTACTCCAAAACCGCAAGATGACAAACAACCTCAATTTTCAATAACTTCAGATAGTAAAGTTGATATTATTGAAAAAGAAATTACTTTAAATGAAAATTATTCTGATAATATTCAAAAAATGTTACAAGAACTTATTGATGAAAATTATATTAATCCACTAAGAAGCATCAATATGGGTGGACTTGTAAGTAAAGAGCTTGATAATAAAACAATTATTTCTAAATTAGAAGAATTTGAGCCTAAAGTGGCCAATTGATTTAAAAATCAACAAAATAACAAGGATAAAATATTAATATTAACATTAAAAAATAGTAATAATGAAAGTGTTAAATTAGTAATTAATTTAAATAACCTTTACTTATTAGGATTTATTAATAATCAGAATCAATATTTTTATTTTAATGATGAAATTTTAAAAATAATAGAACAAATTAATCAAGAAGAAATCACAAAGCTTAATAATTTAAAGGATAAATTAAATAATTTAAAAGAAAATAATTTTTTATCTAATGAAAAAAAAGTAAAAGAATATTTGCAACAAAAAAATGAAGTTATTCCTCTTAAAACAAAAGAAAAAAATAATAAAAAATTAAATTATAATAATGAATTAAATTCTTTGAATAAAAAAATTATTAATTTACGGGGTGAAAATTTAAAAGATGATGAAGAAAAAATTAAAACTATAAATAATACAGTAATTAAGAAATATAATTATCAAAAGATTAATTTAAATTATACGGGAGCATATTCAGAAGATGGATTAAATGTTGTAATAAAACAAAACGAAAAACCAGAAGGAAAAGATATTTTTATTTCGCAAGATACTTTAAATAATGCAATTGCAAATTTATCAAAATATGATAATAATAAACAAGAAAATCAAACAATAAAAGATGATTTAGTACGAATGATTTTTATTACAAGCGAAGCCATTAGATTTCAATGTGATGAAAAAACTTTAAATATTTTTGTAAAAATCGAAAATATTTCTGAAATAACAAAAATAATAAACAATACTAAAAATATATTAAAAAATATTCAAGAAAAAATATTTGATAAAAAAGAAGGCATAAATTGAAAAGATTATACTTCTCAATTAAGAGGTGATTGAAAAAAATATTCAGAACAATTAAATAAATTTAGAATAGAAATTTGAAACAAATTAAATGAATTTAAAAAAATTTTTAATTTTATTGGTGATTCAAAAAATGAAATATACGAATATATAACAACAATGGAAAAAATTAATGTTTCTGAAGAAGGGGTACAACTTTTACAAAAAGAACAAAAAAATAATTTAATTCAAAAAATGGAAACAAACGGTTTAAAAAATTATGAAAAAATTTTTAATTCATTACATAATTTAAAACAAAATGTTTTTAACAAAAACAAATTGGGAGAAATAATATTTTATAATTATGAAAATTTAAACTTAACAATTTTACTAAATAACTTTGATTTAACTAGATTTTTAGTTGTTATTGGTGCTGATGTTAATCTTCAAGATGAAAATGGTCGTACTCCCTTATTTGTTGCAACATCTATAAATAATCCAGAAATGGTTCAATTATTACTTGATAATGGTGCTGATATTAATCTTCAAAATAAAAATGGAATCACTCCTTTAAATTTTGCAGTAATTAAAAAAAATCTAAAAATGGTTCAATTGTTACTTGATAAAGGTGCCAATGTTAGTATTCAAAATGAATTAATTACTTTAATTTCTGAAATATTTTACAATAAGGAAGAAGATGATTTTAGTGAATTTGATAATTCTATACCTGAAGTTGCTGATGATAATCTTCAAGATGAAAATGATCGTAATTCTTTGGGAAAAAGCGATTGATTTATTGACCTTATTTTTAGAAGAAAATTAATATTAAAAATGCAAGATAGTTTTAAAATGGCTAAGATTTTAATCAATAATGCTGCTGATGTTAATGATCAAAAGAAAAGTGAATTAATTTATTTAATTTATGAAAAATTACACAATGATGCAAAAAATGATAAGTTTGATACAAAAAATATTTTTTTAGATAGTGTAAAAGGTTATGATTTAGGTGATATTAATACTATTCTTAAATTAAGAGAAAATATTCAGATTAAGTTAGCTTTTAAAGATAGTAATGGTCATGAGATAAAAAATAATCCAGAAATAGTTCAATTATTACTTGATAAAGGTGCTGATGTTAATCTTCAAAATAAAAATGGTGATATTCCTTTAATTACTGCAATAAAAAACAATGATTTAAAAATGGTTCAATTATTACTTGATAATGGTGCTGATATTAATCTTCAAAATAAAAATGTTGATATTCCTTTAATTACTGCAATAAAAAACAATGATTTAAAAATGGTTCAATTATTACTTGATAAAGGTGCTGATGTTAATCTTCAAAATAAAAATGGATTAATTCCTTTAGATTATGCAATGGATAGAAATAATAAAGAACTAGTTCAATTTTTAATTGATAATGGTGCTGGTGTTAATATTAAAGATTGATTTGGTTGTACTCCTTTACATAATGCAATAATTAAGGATAATCTAAAAATGGTTCAATTTTTAATTGATAAGGGTGCTGATGTTAATATTCAAGATTGATTTGGTTTTACTCCTTTAATTACTGCAATAAAAAACAATGATTTAAAAATGTTTCAATTTTTAATTGATAATGGTGCTGGTGTTAATATTCAAGATTGATTTGGTTGTACTCCTTTACATAATGCAATAATTAAGGATAATCTAAAAATGGTTCAATTATTACTTGATAAAGGTGCTGATGTTAAATTTCATAATAAAAACGGAGACGCTATTTTAATTACTGCAATAAAAAACAATGATTTAAAAATGTTTCAATTATTACTTGATAATGGTGCTGGTGTTAATATTCAAGATGAAAATGGTCACACTCCTTTAAATTATGCAATATATGGAAATAACAAAGAACTATTTCAATTGTTAATTGATAAAGGTGCCAATGTTAATATTCAAAATAAAAATGGTCACACTCCTTTAATTACTTCAATAGATAGAAATAACAAAGAACTATTTCAATTATTACTTGATAATGGTGCTGATGTTAATATTCAAGATAAAAATGGTCACACTCCTTTAATTACTTCAATAGATAGAAATAACAAAGAACTATTTCAATTATTACTTGATAATGGTGCTGATGTTAATATTCAAGATAAAAATGGTCACACTCCTTTATCTGTTGCAAAATATCTAAATAATCAAGAAATAGTTCAATTGTTAATTGCTAAAGGTGCTAAATTAATAGTAAACGAAATTTCAAATGATAATAATGCTGTTAGCGATAATAAAAATCCTGTTGGAAGTAAAAAATCAAATAATGAAAATCAAAGATATGATGTTCTTCCCGATGGTAGTTGTTTGTTTTGAACTGTAGCAACATCTTATTTATTACCAGTAAGAAATAATAATGATGAATTTAGAGCACGATTTATTAAATTATTCGGTGAACAAGAATTACAAAATTTATTATATGTTCAAAATTTATTACAACAATTTAATTTAGAAAATAATAGAGATTTAAATCAATTGTGATATCAAAATCAAACAGCAAATAATTTAGTAACAAACGTGTTTCGTAATCGTGTTGTTGATTATATACAGTCAAACTTAAACATGATTACAAATCGTGGAAGCGAATTAACATTTAGAAATCTTATTCAGGAAAATAATGAAATTGATAATAATTATTTAGATAGAATGAGAGAACCATCAACATGAGGCGGTACACCGGAGATATTAGCAACGACTAATATGTTAAATGCTAATATTAGTGTAAATAATGATATCCCGTATCAACCANTTAATCAAAATTCAAATAATACAATAAATATATTCCATGTTAATGGAAATCATTATAATTTTGNTTTAGAAAATCAAATACCACAGACAGATGCAGAATATAAAAAAAGTACTGGTGGTGGTTGTTTAACTGAAGAAGATAATGATATTGAAAATAATAGTTNATNTTTAAATTTTCCACAATTAAAAAAAGATGAATATCATTTTATTNATCAAAAAANAGAACAAAATAGTTTAAAAAATGATGAAAATTTAAATATTTATTTAATTAAAAATGAAAATAAGGTTATAAATAAATATAATTCTCTTTCAAAAGAAGAAAAACAACAAAAATTAAATGAAATAAATCAACATTTTCAAACATTATCTGAAAATAATAAAAAAGATTTTATTGATAAATTAAAAGCAATTGGTACATCAGCAATTGGAGCCGGAATTAGTGGCGTTGGAACAAAAATAACTGTTGGTGGTTCAACAAGCACNACTATTGGNGCAGAAGCAACAGGAGAAGNTATTGAAATGNCGCCNNTATTATCAGAAGGAGGTTTAACAGCAGCTGAAACTTTATCAGTTGCAGAAGGAACCGCAGTTGTTGCTTCAGAAGGGGCTGTTATTGGTACTGAAGCTGGTGCTGCTGCAGCTTTAGCGCCAGAAACACTAGGTTTATCATTAGTAATTGGAGGATTAGTAATTACCGGCACAGCACTAATTTGATGATTAAATCATGACAACAATGATAGGCCAGAAGCAGTTAAAAATGAATCACATAATCAATATAATGAAGTTGAAAAATACTATCAATTTTTATCTCATGATCAATTAAAATTAGATATTAATATCAATACATGAGATAAAATTAAACAAATTTATCAAGCAAACAAAGATAACTACGAAGGATTTAAAGAACAAATTAAAGCAACAATCACTAGTTTTCATAAAGAAGATCATAGTGGTTGNGGNGGATCAATCACTGATGAAGATACTAANACTTTAATTAATATTATTTACAGTCATTTTCAAGAAATTAATACTCATTTTACCAATAACCCTAATCACGGTTGAAAGATTGTGACAAACACAATAGGTAGTTATTTTATAATTGAAGAAGAATAAAAATAAAAAAANNCAACAAAATTGACATTGTCAAATAAGTTNNTTTTTTATTTATTTCAAATTTCGTANNTGTGTNGNGNNGGATAAGCACCNATANTGTTAATTTGATTTTNAATTCAAGTAGCGAGAGTTTGCGTTGGTGTAATTCAATGAATTTTACCACCCGCAACAAGTCACTCGCGCAAGTTAATTAATTTCGTTCTGAAACGGTCAGGGGACTTGCGGGTGCGTTCAAACTCGACATAAATTTCACTATCATCGCTTTTGGTGATAATTAAATCGGAATAAACATTCAAATTGAAATTTTCCATTTTGAGCTCACGCTCGGTTTGATAGTGTTCGATGTCGGTTTGTGCAACAAGTCATTTTATTAACATATCTTGGTGTTGTAATTCGTAATAATTTACTTTAATACTTTTTTTATNAACTCGNCCTAAATGACTTTGTGCTTTACTAGTTAAAGTATAATAATTTTTCTTGGGCAATAGACTTCTTGCGATACCCTTTTTTATTAAAATATTATTATAAAATATAATTTATGAGGACATAAAAATATGAACAATAATAAATTTAATACTCTTAATGATAGAGAATGGTTAAGATTAACAGGAATAAAAAAATCCACTTTTAATAAAATGTTAGATATTTTAAAAGTTGCTGAAATAGAAAAATTTAAAAAAGGTGGTAAAACTAATAAATTATCATTAGAAAATAGATTATTGATGACTTTATTATATTGACGAGAATATCAGACTTATTTTCATCTTGGTAAAAGTTTTGATATTAGTGAGGCTAATTGTTATCGTAATATTAAGTGAATTGAAGATATTTTAATTAAAAACTCTGATTTTCAACAACTTGCTGGTAAAAAAGCACTAATAAATGATTATTTTAATGATAAAACTATTATTATTGATGCTACCGAAACTCCAATCCAACGCCCAAAAAAAGACAAAAACAATCTTATTCTGGTAAAAAGAAAAAACACACGATCAAAACACAAGTAATTATCGAACAAGAAACCAAAAAAATTATTGCAACAAGTTTTTCGCTCGGAAAAAAACATGATTATGCTTTATTTAAAGAATCAAAAATCCCAATTTTAAAAAATACCAAATTAATAGTTGATAGTGGTTATCAAGGAATACAAAAAAATCACAATAATGTTCTAATACCTACAAAGAAAACAAAGAAAAACCCTTTAAACAAAGAACAAAAGCAATATAATAGACTAGTTTCAAAAATGAGAATTATTATTGAAAATATTTTTGCTATTCTTAAAAAATTTAAAATTATTACAGAAAAATATCGTAATCGAAGAAAAAGATTTGGTTTAAGATTTAATTTAATTGCCTCAATTTATAATTTACAATTATTATATTTAACATAAAATATTTATTTAAAATTAAATAATTTAAATAATAAATTAATTTTTCGTTGTGGAAAAATATTAAATTTTTAAATAAAAAACATAATTAATTAAAATTATATTTTTCTATTAGTATCTTTTTTACAAATATTTGCAATTTTTTAACAAGTAATGCAAGAAGTCTAATGTATCCACATTCAGCATTTTTAATTTTACTAATTTTTCTTTTTGCAATTGAATTGTTTTAATATTTTTGCTTAATAACAAAGCGACTTGTTCTAAATTTAAATATCCTCAGCGATTAATTATAATTAATATTTTTTCTAACTCACCCATAATATATCAACTCTCATTACCAACCACTTTTGTTATGTTAACAGGGTGGGGTTTTTTCTTTTTTCGGTTCGCTTTTTTCTTTTAAGGGCTTGGGCAAAAAGAAAAAAGCTAACCAGGTAGTTTTTTAATGGTTTTATTTTTTACAGCAAATACAACCATTAAAAAACTACCACTGATGAACACAAACATTAAGCCGAAACCCCGTGCTATCAACANCGTTGGGAGTGCGGGGTTTCGGGTGCTTGGCGTGCCAAAATGCTTTATGTTCAGCAGCATAAACAATAATACTAATAAGTTTTAAAACTTATTAAATACTTAATATAATTATATATTAAAATTAACATAATTTAGTATTTTTTAAATAAATTTAGTAGTAATTTTATTTAAAAAATACATAAAATTTATCAAATATTTTGTTTTGATATAATATAGGAATAGTTTTGAAATTATATTGGAAGAAAATGAGTGATAAAAAGCGGTGTTTTGCCAAACAGTAAAAATGATATGATGAAGACCATATCTTGGTGTTGTATTCGTTGTCTTGCTACTCGTTGGTTTTATGCAAGCTCTTGTGCTTTGGTGATAGGGGAGTGAATAACTCGGTAAGGGATTAGTCTAGGTTGTCTAATTCCACTAGTAACTGTTCGAGTTCTTCTTCGGATAATTTTGGTGGATCACCCTTGTTTTTTTCATAGTGTGTGTTAAACTTATCTACAAGAGAATTATTTTTTCNTGNTNTNNTTTTANNTNNATTAGCAGAATGTTTGGCTTTGATTGAAGCTTGAAATTCTGCTTTTNNTTTNGCCATTGCTTNTAGTTCNGTTTGATATTTTTTATCAANGTCAGNTAAAAATTCTTCGCGGTTTTTAAATTTACGAAGACGAGGTTCAACTGCTTGTCATTTTTCAAATTGNCGGTGCANNGTATTTAANNGATGNAATTNATACATATTGGTTTTAATCATNGCNTCATANCCNGTTGNTTTAATGAGTGTTCCATCAGCATAATAAATATGATATGTGCCAAAAACTCGAACACCAACATTAAATCAGTTAGGGTCTGTTTTTGTCATAAAAATATCTTTTTTACCAACACTAATAAAGTTATCACCAACACGGACTTTATTAGATAGCAGAGTATGTTTATAAATATCTGATTTATGAACAAAAAAGTTGCACATGTGTTTTTGATTATCTAACTGATTAAATACTTTAAACTTACCACCACGAGGTAAGTCAACAAAGTGATAATTGACTTGCTCTGTTAATTGTAATTCTTGCATAATATATATTCTCCTTTCTGCGGTTTTAACCGTTTTTTAACCCCATATCAGCGTTGATATTTTCCAAAATGTAGAAATAATATTCTTTTGGTTTTTTTCAACGCTAATTTAAAGTTAAAAATTTATGATTTATACTTTAAATAAAAAATAGGTAGAATGACTTTTTTATCATTCTACCTATACACAAAAATTAAAAAATGTTATAATTTAACTGACCTACCAAACGGTGGGGGTTAAATTAATAAGCCCTAGTTAAGCGGTTTTCCTGACCGCTTAATAGGTGTATAGAAGAATGACTCCGTAGTCATTTTTCTTTGTTTTTATTTAGTTGTGTTTATTATAGCATTTATTTTAAAAAATGTGTTTTATCATCTCACTTTCTTAACAAATAAAAAGGGAAATAACAGACCGCTATTTCCACAAACAAAATTATAATAATTGATATAACATATTCTACGAGAAATAAAATATGTTAAAATTGTCAGTGGAAACACAGTACTTGTTCAAAATTTGTTGTGTTTCCATTTTTAAATTGTCCTAGCGTTTTTAACGCTAACAAATTTATTATATAGCAAATTCAAAAAATATTCAAATATTTTAAAAAACAAAAACACCTTATTTTACTAAGGTGTTTTCTATTGACACATTTACATATGCTATTCTCTTTTTTTGGTCAAAGCCACAGAAAGCAGTTATCTTTAAAAGATAACTATTTACATTATATCATTTTTATTTATATTTAATTGTTGAATTAAGTCATCTAAACAAGTGGGGTCAACTTGTATTTTTTTAATAAATAACTTACCACTCGGAAGAGTGGTTTTTAAACAGCATTCCCCAACTTTTAAAGTTTTAAGGTCATTCGGATGAACAATAAATTCATCGACCGAACGCACCGACCCCATATCAGCTGTGTTATTTTTAAAATCAAGTTGGCGAGTTAGTTTTTCGGTTTCTTGGGTACCAAAGACACTAGCGACATATTCCGCGGTGTTCGGGTCTTTCAATGAATGACAAACAATAGTGCTAACATTTCCAAAAATAGTGTCTGTTAAATTCATATTGTTTGTTTTTAGGTCGTTGATTGTTTGAAATGACAAGAAACATTGATAATTAAATGCTCGTGATTTATTTATCAAGTTGACAATCGTTTCATTCGCAAAAACATTAAACTCATCTAAAACAACATTAATTTTTTGATTAACTGGTTTTAGTGTAGTTAATTCTTTTAAATCTTGGATAATGATTTTACCAACCGAACCCGCTAGTTTAGGATACATCAACGAATTGATACTAAACAAAATCGTTTTATGTTTAGTAATCAATTCTAACAAAGTATTTTTATTGCCCAAACTATTGTTTAGTTGTGTGTTGTAAACATTTAATTGATTAAAAAGACCGTTAATGTCTTTTTCATCAAAATTTGATAATAACGAAAGATTATTATCATTAAAAGTAATTAATTTTTCTAATTGCTTAATAGGAAAGTATTTAACTAAATTATCAAAAGTAATAGTAATATTATTTTTTAAAAGTGTATCAAGCAATAATAACAAGTAATTAT
>NZ_JXYY01000040.1:0-11769 GCF_016082235.1 Spiroplasma sp. hyd1 | reverse complement strand
GGTTTAATGATTAACTATTTTTAAAAATAGTCTAAAATTATTGTTAAACTGGTACCTAAAATAATATTCGAACAAAATAATAATTATCTTGACTAAATTATATAAAAAACATATAATTATCCTTGGAAAATGTTAAAGTAGCTAATGCTCACCTGTGCCCTTTAGTGTGGTTAATAGGTTTTACAAGATTAAATTAGATTTGTAACGATTAATTATTAATCGTTTAATAAATAATTCTTGTTAATTAAAGCGCTACTTTTGAGCGTTTTTTTAATTAATTACAATGGAGGGATTGGATGAGTCAACCTACTAAAAACAATAAGAATATTGATCAAGTGAATTATGATATTAGAGCACGAGAAGTTTTAATTATTATGGATGATGGTAATAAAATTGGACCATTAGGACATAATGAAGCAATTCGTTTTGCGGAAGAAAAAGGCTTTGATTTATTACTAGTATCAACAGTTTCAGATCCACCAGTAGCAAAGCTAGTTGATTATGGAAAATATAAATATGAGCAAAAAAAGAAAGAAAAAGAAAATAAGAAAAATCAACATGTAACTGAAAATAAAGAGATACGATTACGTACTGGAATTGGTGATCATGATTTAGAATTTAAAGCAAAAAAAGTACGTGAATTTTTAAAGGATGGTAATCGTGTTAAGATTTCATTAAAGTTTCGTGGTCGTGAAGTTGCGCGCCCCGAATTTGGAAAAAAAACATTAGATAACTTCTTTAGTCGTATTGAAGAATTTGCAAAAGTGAAAAAAGAACCCCAATTAAATGGTTTGTTTTTAGATATGTATGTGGTGCCAAAAAAATAATTAATTAAAATAACTATTAAAATAAGAATAGGAGGAAAATTTATGCCAAAAATGAAAACAAAGAAATCTTTAGCAAAACGAGTAAAAGTAACTGGAACCGGAAAATGAAAGATTGCCCATGCTTATACTTCACATTTAGCTCAAAATAAATCAACAAAACAAAAACGGCACTTACGTAAAGCTGGCGTAATGGATCATACTGATCAAAGTAGATTAAAACAATTATTACAAGATTAATTTAAACAAGAAGGGAGTATTAAAAAATGGCAAGAGTTAAAGGCGGACCAACAACAAGAAAACGTCGTAAAAAAATTATTAAACAAGCAAAAGGATATTTTGGGACAAAATCAACCCATTACAAAAAAGCAAAAGAACAAGTAATGAAATCATTGGCATATGCCTTTCGTGATCGTAAACAACGTAAAAGGGATTTTCGTTCATTATGAATTCAGAGAATTAATGCAGCTGTGCGTGAACATGATATGTCATATTCACAATTTATGAATGGATTAAATAAAGCTAATGTCGAAATTAATCGTAATATGTTATCGGAATTAGCAATTCATAATCCTACTGAATTTAAAATGTTAGTGGATGAATCAAAAAAAGCGTTAAAAAATTAACAAAACTATTTTTAAAAAGTAGTTTTTTTTTGACAATTTATTCTTAGTTGCTAATTATTACAATTAAGCATAAAATATTAATATATTTAAGGGGAAAACACAAAATATGGCAACAAAGTTATCATTAAAAGAACAAGTTGAAATTTTACCAGCAAAACCAGGGTGTTATTTATTTTTTAATAGTTATAATCAAGTGTTATATGTTGGAAAAGCAAAAAATTTACGTAGCCGGGTTAGTTCATACTTTAATAAGGTTTATAATTACAAAACAACACGGTTGGTGCAAGAAATCACGCGGTTAGAAACAATTATTACTAAAACAGAAAAAGAAGCGTTAATTTTAGAACATAATTTAATTAAACAATATAAACCAAAATATAATATTTTATTAAATGATGATAAACATTATCCATACATTGTAATTACTAAGGAACAAGATCCCCAATATTTATATGTTCGTAATGTTCATAAAAAATATGCTCGTTGTTATGGTCCGTTTCCAGAAGGAAGTCATGCTCGGGAGATTATTAAAGTTTTAGAACGATTATATCCGTTGCGGCGTTGTAAAGGAAACCTTGGTAAACCCTGCTTATATTATCATATTAACCAATGTTCTGGCGCTTGTTTTAAAACCGTGCCAAAAGAATATTATACAGCAATGATCAAAAAGGTTCATGCTTTTTTTAAAGGAAATTTTAACGAGACAAAAGAGTTGTTAGAAAAACGAATGTTACAAGCAGCAAATAATTTACAATTTGAAGAGGCCCAAAAGCTAAAATTATTAATTCGTAATTTAGATTGGACTTTATCATCCCAAACAGTTGAAATGTTAAATCAAAATGATGATTTAGATGTAATTAGTTTATACAAAACTGAGCATAATTTAGTATTAACAACTTTGTTTTATCGGGCTGGAAAATTAAGTTATAAAGATTATGAATATTATCAAGTCACAATTGAAGATGATTTTCAAGAACTTTATCGGTTATATTTGCAAAATATTTATCAAAAGAATATTTTACCGACTAAAATTATTGTTAATAAAGCGATTGCTTTACCAGAATTAAATTTATTATTTGATAATCGTGTTTTTCATCCCCAAACCCGAGCAGAAGAAACAATTATGCAACTAGCAACTGACAATAGTTATGAATCTTATTTACAAACGCAATCAACAGCACAGCGTCAGCTAAATAATGTTGAAGTTTTACAAGAATTACAAAATCTTTTACATTTAAATGAATTACCTTATTTAATTGAAATGATTGATATTGCAAATATTAATGATGAATTTGTTACTGGTGGGGTAATCGTTTATAAAAATGGGCGACCATCACGAAATGATTATCGTAAATATAATCTGGCAATTGCGCAACAAGATGATGCCCATCGAATTGCGGCTGTTGTTGCTCGTCGTTATCAAAAAGCGCTTGAAACTGACCAGCCATTACCAAACTTAATTATGATGGATGGGGGAATTCAACAAGTTAACGCTTGTTTAAATGAATTAAAAAAATTAAATTTAATAATCCCTGTTATTGGGTTAGTTAAAAACAATCAACATAAAACTGACCATCTTCTTAACTTAGCAAAAGAAAAGGTCTATCTTGATAAAACCAGTCGCTTATTTTTATTTTTAACAAAAATGCAAGACGATGTTCATCATTTTGCAATTAGTAGTTTTCGCCGTCGGCAAACAAAGGCGTTAACAACAAGTATTTTAGAAGTAGTTCCGGGGTTAGGGGCACAACGGATTAAGGCTTTAAATCTTGATTTTGATAGTGTTGGGGCAATGCAAAAGGCAAGTGGTGAAGAATTATATCAAATTTTACGTAATTGAAAACTTGTTGAAAATTTGCGAAAGTTTCTGGAAAATTTTAGCGGATAAAGTTTTTTTAGTTATAATTATAATGGACAAAGTTAAATATATAAAAAGGAGTAAAGAATATTATGCATAGAGTCCAACGAAAAGACTTATTATTAGAATATCTATGCCAAAAACCTTTCCACGAAATGAATCATGTTCTTGAGTATGTTGCAAAATTCGATATTTCTGCGACAACCGCACGTCGTGATTTAAAAGAACTTGAAAATGAAAGTATTATTACAATGTTTTATGGTGGGATTAATTTTTTAGGGGTTCACAATAAGTCGTGCAGTATTGATGTTCGTGCAAGTAGCATTAACTTTGATAAAAAAATGATTATTGCGAAAAAACTTTTAAATCTTTTAGAAAAAAATGATATTATATTTGTTGGTGTTGGGTCAACTTGTGAAGTTTTTGTAACTTTAATTGATAAACCAGTTAAAATTGTTACTAATTCATTTCGAATTTTACAATTGGCAAAAGACAATTCTAATGTTCAATATAATGTTTTAATTGGTGGTAAAGTACGAGAAAAATCACAAGCGTTTTATGGCTCACTTTGTGAAGAAAGTTTATCATTAATTCAATTTTCAAAGGTTATTTTTTCGGCAAATACAATTGATCAAACGGGCGCAGTTTATAAAAGTAACGAAGAAGAGGCTCGGGTTGAATTAGCAGCCTTAGCACGAGTACAAACAAAAATTCTATTGGCAGATAGTACTAAATTTGATAAGCTGGGGTTTTTTAAATTTTATGAAACAAAAAATGTTTCGTATTTAGTAACCGATAAACCAGAAGTTGCTAAACAATATGATTTAAATGTTAGTATTATTTAAGACTTTGTCTTCGGACAAAGTTTTTTCTTTGCAAGGAAAAAGGTTTTGTGACTGGTAATTTTGTGCTTGAAAGGAGGTTAAAATGGAATTAAATAATGTCCAGTATGTATGTAACCAAATTGAAAAGTTTGAATTTGAAGAATTATTCACCGTTCTAGCAAAAATTGAAGCAGTTGTAAAGGACCAAACAGACGGCGTCGATTAGGAAAATATTTTCAATAAACTCTCAAATTTTTTTCATTCCAAGTTTATTATAATCACAATTGAAAGTTGAGGAATTAAAACATGGAATGATTGGGTGGGGAACATACAATTGAGAACTAATATTCTTGAGAAGTTAGAAGAAATTATTAACCGTAATGATGATACTGTTAATGGTATCATTGCACAAACTATTTTAAATTTTGCTAAAGTACCAAACGAAACTTTTATTATTAATGATGTTGCAGAAACATCACATACAAGTGTCTCATCGGTAACGAAGTTTTGTAAGATGCTAGGTTTTACTGGTTGAAAAGAATTTTATATTTTCTTTCGTTATGAATTAGATAATTTGAGAAAACTTAATCAATTACACCGTATTAACCCTTTAGAAAACACAATTAAGGATTTAGTAACAAATCACACTGTTATGATGACAAAACTATTAAATGAAAATTTAGAATCAATTTTAGAATTAAAAACAATGTTAAAAACAACCAATAAAATTTATTTAATTGGTGAACACACACATTTAGATTTATTAATTAATTTTTATCATCAATTATTAGGACTTGGGTTTGACACAAGTATGACAACCCATGATTTTATTGCCAAAAAGTTTTTAGAAAAACTAACCAAAGATGATCTTGTCCTTTGAATTATTATTGATACTAACCAAACGTATTTATTTAATGTTTTTAAAACATAGTGATAAGACATTACCTTGTGATAATATTAAATTTATTTTAAAAGAAAATTCACCGATTTTAGAGACAAATTTAACAACAAGAGGGCCAATCATTATTAATGATCGCCGCAAAATGTATACCCACCAAATAATTTATAATCATTTATTTATTATCTTTAATGCAATTCTGACAATGCTTAATTAAAAAAATACCCAGACAATTAATCTGAGTATTTTTTATTTTTCTTTATTATGATCAGTATCTCAATCTTCTAAAACCATATGTTTAATAAAACGTTGCATTCATAGGTTAGGATTTGGCCCTGTTTCTAAATTACCAATTTCACCAGTTTCAAAACCAACATAATTACCATTTTTAACATAAATATAAGTTGGTGTTCCATTTAATCCTAATGATTCAGCGGTAATGCTTTTATCAATTTCACCGTTAATTTTATGGGCATTACGTTCTTGCGTTACAATTCAATCCGCAACGTTTTTTGCTCATTTTTGTTGTCAAACATTATTGTAATCTTTAACATCACTTGTAACAATTAAACGGGTTTTTTTAATTTTTGCTTGTTCTTCAGCACTAATATGGTAACTATTTAAAGCATATTGTGCACCACGTTTTCCTGTTAAGTAATCATCATATTTTTGATTGCCATGCCCATTAGTATATAAATCAGCAATTGTTGTGTCATGGGTATTTTGACAGTGAATACAATTTTGTGCTGATACCATAAAAATAAAGTTTTCCTTGTTCTTAACCCCGTCCATAAATTGGGTGTAATATACCATATTTTTATCTGAACAAGCAATTACAGTCGTTGCGGTTGTTGATACAATTGTTAGGGCTGTCATTGTGCTTAGCAGTTTTCTCATTTTTATTCCTCCTAAGAATTAGTTATAATGTTGTCTATTTATAACTATACATTATTTTTTTAAGTTTTGACATAAAATATTAAATATTTTGTTCGATTACGGGTAGAAAATTATGGTGAAAAGGATATAATATATATAATAGACTTCTTGCGATACCCTTTTTTATTAAAATATTATTATAAAATATAATTTATGAGGACATAAAAATATGAACAATAATAAATTTAATACTCTTAATGATAGAGAATGGTTAAGATTAACAGGAATAAAAAAATCCACTTTTAATAAAATGTTAGATATTTTAAAAGTTGCTGAAATAGAAAAATTTAAAAAAGGTGGTAAAACTAATAAATTATCATTAGAAAATAGATTATTGATGACTTTATTATATTGACGAGAATATCAGACTTATTTTCATCTTGGTAAAAGTTTTGATATTAGTGAGGCTAATTGTTATCGTAATATTAAGTGAATTGAAGATATTTTAATTAAAAACTCTGATTTTCAACAACTTGCTGGTAAAAAAGCACTAATAAATGATTATTTTAATGATAAAACTATTATTATTGATGCTACCGAAACTCCAATCCAACGCCCAAAAAAAGACAAAAACAATCTTATTCTGGTAAAAAGAAAAAACACACGATCAAAACACAAGTAATTATCGAACAAGAAACCAAAAAAATTATTGCAACAAGTTTTTCGCTCGGAAAAAAACATGATTATGCTTTATTTAAAGAATCAAAAATCCCAATTTTAAAAAATACCAAATTAATAGTTGATAGTGGTTATCAAGGAATACAAAAAAATCACAATAATGTTCTAATACCTACAAAGAAAACAAAGAAAAACCCTTTAAACAAAGAACAAAAGCAATATAATAGACTAGTTTCAAAAATGAGAATTATTATTGAAAATATTTTTGCTATTCTTAAAAAATTTAAAATTATTACAGAAAAATATCGTAATCGAAGAAAAAGATTTGGTTTAAGATTTAATTTAATTGCCTCAATTTATAATTTACAATTATTATATTTAACATAAAATATTTATTTAAAATTAAATAATTTAAATAATAAATTAATTTTTCGTTGTGGAAAAATATTAAATTTTTAAATAAAAAACATAATTAATTAAAATTATATTTTTCTATTAGTATCTTTTTTACAAATATTTGCAATTTTTTAACAAGTAATGCAAGAAGTCTATTGTAATGTCATTTTAAGAAACATTTTTTGATTTTTTATAATAGTTTTAGTTACTGTTATTTTTTAAAAAGGATGAGCCTCATATTTGAAGCTTTTATTAATCTTAAAAGTGATAACCACCATATTGCAACTTATGATATTAATTTTCTGCTTATTTTAGCAATAAAACAAAAACCTTTTAATATTTGAAACTGGGATGTTTAAATAAATAGCATTGAAAATGGTTGGTTTTTATTTTATAACCATTTATAGTATAACAATAATTATTATTGACCCTTCAATAATATCTATATACTACATTTTAAAATTTTATTTTTTATTTCTTTTTTAATACAGTTTTGTTGTTTTTTTAAAAATAATTAATAATTATTTTAATTGACAAAAATTATTGTTTTATATAAAATTATAAAGGTTTTAACACAATAACTAATTGTGTAATCGGGTGTTATTAGACTGGAACGTACCTACCTTACAAGTGGGCGATCAGCGGTTTAATTTCGTTACACCCGACCATTTAATGTTTGTGCTGGCTTAGCTCAACTGGTAGAGCAACTGACTTGTAATCAGTAGGTTGGGAGTTCGATTCTTCTAGCCAGCACCATTCTTGGAGGGGTAGTGAAGTGGCCAAACACATCTGACTGTAACTCAGCTCCTTCGGGTTCGGGGGTTCGAATCCCTCCCCCTCCACCATTTTTATTGAGACATAGGGCTATAGCCAAGCGGTAAGGCAAAGGACTTTGACTCCTTCATGCGCTGGTTCAATCCCAGCTAGCCCTGCCATTTAAGTCTCCTGTTAGCTCAGTAGGTAGAGCATCTGGCTTTTAACCAGTGGGTCAAAGGTTCAAGTCCTTTACAGGAGACCATTTATTAGATATATATGCCCGAGTGGCGGAATAGGTAGACGCAACGGACTTAAAATCCGTCGGTTTTACAACTGTACCGGTTCAAGTCCGGTCTCGGGTACCATTTTATTTAAAAACAATTGACATCAAATTAAGACAGTGGTATATATATTATTGTTATAAGTTATAAAAATTAAAAATGCGGGTGTAGTTTAATGGTAGAACTTCAGCCTTCCAAGCTGACTGTGAGGGTTCGATTCCCTTCACCCGCTCCATTACTATAAGTTGTTAGTTTAACAATTTTTTTATGTTAAAATAGGAATACAAGCATCTTAAGAGGAGTAATTAATTAATATGAAAGTAATTAAAAAGGATAACAAAAAAGACGTTACTGATAATAATTGAGAACATTTACCCGTAGAAGTACAAAATGATTTAGCGTTTCATGCTTCACGAACTGTTTTTTGAAAAAGTTTTTTATTTTTGATCATTGAAGCAGTAGGGCCATTTTTGTTGTTGTTTTTGTTAACTTCCCCAGATTTAAGTTTTGCTTATCATTATGATGTTGGTGCTGGAATTAGTTTTGGATTAGCAATGATTTTAGGAGTCTTTTTATTAACTTGTGCTGGTTTTTGGTTAAAGTTTCATCAAGCTGATCAGTTTACTTATACAATTACTTTATCTTGAACTTTATATGGCATTTATTTAACTGGTTATTGATGAGGGTGAGATAAAATTTTATATCGTTGTTTAGTTGCCCTAGTGTTTTTATTACTTGCTGTTTTTTTTGGTACTTTTATGGCCGTATGAATGCGTAATTTATGTGGTTATTTACAAATGAAAAAAACTAATTTTCAAGAACTCGAAGCTAACGAACAAGAAACAACGACAGCGGATGATGAGCAAAATCCACCATCATCAACACTTGATCCCTAATCATTATTTTGCAAATTAAGTAATTTTAAATTAATAATTTCTAAGAAAATATTATTGTTTGTTTGTTCATACATATAGTTAGCTCAAGCAATTCAAACAATGTTTTGATAATACATTCAAGCGTTAACTTTTTGCTGCTGTTGTACTGTTAGGTTGAAAAGACTAAACCAATATGTTTGTTCTGCTTTTGTTGTTAACGTTTCTGAAGCAAAAGAAGCAATATCAAAAAACTTATCATTTTGCATTGCATATTCAAAATCAATTAAATAAAGTTTTTTTTCAACAACAACTAAATTTCCACCATTTAAATCATTGTGGCATAAAACAAGATTATTTGTTTGCAATTTAATATAATCAAGCTTAGCTTCATATGGTTGTAAGGCTACTAATGGCTTTTTCAAAGCAGTTTTAAAAGTTTCTAAAAATTGTTGTGGTTGAAAAGTCTTAATTTGATCATTTGCGGTAAGCTTAATTTGTCATAATTGTTTAATTATTGCTGCAATATTTTTAAGGACTTCTTTTGTAAGTTTTATCGCACTAACTGGTTGTAATGTTTGATAGTATGATGTTACGAGGAAGAAATGGTCATTATCATAACCATAATCAACAATTGGAAGGGTTAATTTAGTATTTTTAATTTTTTCTAAAACAAAAATTTCATTTTGATGGTCAATAAATAAATTGGTAAAAGGGTCACTATAGCGAATAAAAAGATTATCAACGGTTTGGTAATTTTGATTAGTTATTCCTAAATTTAGTTTTGTTTTAATGTTGTATTTCATCATTTATCTAACTTCCATTCTGTGATTTCTTAATTTTATTATACAATAGATATAATTAAGAAAAGCGAGGAAATAAGGAATGACAGAGATTTGAATTGCAACTAGTAATAAAAACAAAGTTCGAGAATTTAAGGCGATGTTTCACGATGTTAACATAACAGTTAAATCATTATTAGATTTAGAAAATCCGATTCCTGATATTCCAGAAACGGGAACTACCTTTGAAGAAAATGCTTTTTGCAAGGCGGATTTTTTAAGTCAAATGATTAATAAACCAGTCTTGGCTGATGATTCAGGTTTAGAAATTATTGGGTTGGATCATTTTCCGGGGGTTAATACGCGACGATGAGCACATCCAATTACTGACAATAAAATTATTAATGATTTATTAGACTTCTTGCGATACCCTTTTTTATTAAAATATTATTATAAAATATAATTTATGAGGACATAAAAATATGAACAATAATAAATTTAATACTCTTAATGATAGAGAATGGTTAAGATTAACAGGAATAAAAAAATCCACTTTTAATAAAATGTTAGATATTTTAAAAGTTGCTGAAATAGAAAAATTTAAAAAAGGTGGTAAAACTAATAAATTATCATTAGAAAATAGATTATTGATGACTTTATTATATTGACGAGAATATCAGACTTATTTTCATCTTGGTAAAAGTTTTGATATTAGTGAGGCTAATTGTTATCGTAATATTAAGTGAATTGAAGATATTTTAATTAAAAACTCTGATTTTCAACAACTTGCTGGTAAAAAAGCACTAATAAATGATTATTTTAATGATAAAACTATTATTATTGATGCTACCGAAACTCCAATCCAACGCCCAAAAAAAGACAAAAACAATCTTATTCTGGTAAAAAGAAAAAACACACGATCAAAACACAAGTAATTATCGAACAAGAAACCAAAAAAATTATTGCAACAAGTTTTTCGCTCGGAAAAAAACATGATTATGCTTTATTTAAAGAATCAAAAATCCCAATTTTAAAAAATACCAAATTAATAGTTGATAGTGGTTATCAAGGAATACAAAAAAATCACAATAATGTTCTAATACCTACAAAGAAAACAAAGAAAAACCCTTTAAACAAAGAACAAAAGCAATATAATAGACTAGTTTCAAAAATGAGAATTATTATTGAAAATATTTTTGCTATTCTTAAAAAATTTAAAATTATTACAGAAAAATATCGTAATCGAAGAAAAAGATTTGGTTTAAGATTTAATTTAATTGCCTCAATTTATAATTTACAATTATTATATTTAACATAAAATATTTATTTAAAATTAAATAATTTAAATAATAAATTAATTTTTCGTTGTGGAAAAATATTAAATTTTTAAATAAAAAACATAATTAATTAAAATTATATTTTTCTATTAGTATCTTTTTTACAAATATTTGCAATTTTTTAACAAGTAATGCAAGAAGTCTATTATAATAATTCTCTTCATCAAAATTATTGGAACGAAACGATTGAATCCGTCCTTTAACTGCAATAATTGCTTTATCCCGCAGACTAATATCTAAATCATCGATATTATTTGTTCATACTTTAACATTAACTAAATCACTATCATAGTTACCATCTTTATTTTTAAAAGGGCGTTGAATCTTTAGTAAAAATTTCATAAGTTCCTTCTACTTGCCCAACCAACATCACTTGATTCATTTTTTGATCATCCTTTCTAAAAACACCAATATAACTCAATACTAAAAGAATTATAAGAAAATTTTTTTAAAAACAAGAAAAAAATTCACAAAGTGCATTGTTAATCTTGTTCTAAGAAATCTGCTCCTTTTTGAATTTCAACTTTTGATAATCCAGGATAATCTAACTGGCGCATTACTTCATAGCCAACAATCCCAACCGTATTCGCAATATTTAAACTACGAACATGTTCAGACATTGGAATCCGAAAAGTTCGGTTTAAATTTACCTTTAAAATTGTGGTTGGAATGCCCGTTGACTCACGACCAAATAAAATAAAAAGATTTTCATCTTTCGTAAAATCAACAGCACTATGTGGTTGTTTTGCATAACGAGTTGC
>NZ_JXYY01000044.1:0-11121 GCF_016082235.1 Spiroplasma sp. hyd1 | reverse complement strand
TATATATATATAATGCAGGTAAATCTTGATAAAAAGTTTCAAGATAAGAAAAGGAGAAAAACAAGTAATGAAAAAATTACTAAGTTTATTAAGCGTATTAACAATTAGTGGAACTGCTATCCCAACAACAATTGCCGCTAATCCTTATCAAAAAGAAGAAACTATAAATAGTGATATTAATTATCAACAAATAAATAATTTAGAAAAATTAAATAGAAATAAAAGAGGATTTAATGATAATAGAGATGAAATAGAAGCTACAGGAAGATATAAAGATACCTTATATGCTTCATTTAGACCTGCTTTATTTAGAGAAATTACCTCACATCGTAATAGCAATCTGGGAAATTATAATCGTTATAAAGAATTAGTTAGAAATAGAATTTTTAATGGTGTTTGAATGGATGAAGGAATTCATCAACATGCTGGATGCTGTTCAAATAGTGATGATGCTGTTGATTTATTCATAAAAGGAATGTGAAATAACTGAGATAGAATTATGAATGATTGAAATAATAATGGTGGTCAAACACACAGAATGAGAATAGTTATGAAAGTTAATCGTAATAATGGTAATGTAGATTTTATTTCTAGTAATGTAAGAACTGATGAAAGAAGTTATTAAATAAATCAAAGTAAAATGGAAATAAGTAATTTATTTCCATTTTTAAATAAATTAACAAACTATAAAAAGAAAGGAATTTATAAAAAATGAAAAATATATTAAGTCTTTTAGGAACAATAACTTTAATTGGAACAAGTACAACAAGTTTAGTTGCTTGTAATACACCACATGAATATACACCCAAAGAATTAGCAAAATTAAAAGAAGAAAACAAAATAAATACAATAAATGAAACTATTAAAAACAATTTAGAATGAATAGCACAACAAGAAAAACCATTTAATAATGTTGATAATAAATGATATTATGTAGTATGGCGTGGTGATGAAAAATTAGATTGAATAATTATCAAATTTAAAAATATTAATAATTTAGAAGAAGGAAAAAAACACAATATTGATAAATTAAATGATGATACACTAGATATATATTACATAAAAGGTGAAACAAATCAATTATTAACTGTTTATGACAGTAAAAGAAAATTAATAATACCTTGAAATAATAAATTTGAAAATGGTGCTTTTCCACCATTAAAAACTTGAATTAAATCAGTTTATCGTTGAAATTTAACTACACAAGAACCTGATTTAGTTATTGAAAAAGATGGGACTGTAAAAGTTAAAGAAGAATAAAAAAGAGTTTATTAGACTGCACCCCGTTTAGTAAGTATTAATAAAAAGGTTTATAAACTTTTATTTATTATATCTTTTTCTTTGCGGCTTGAATATCATTTATTTCATTTTTTAACATCATTAATATATTTATCATGCGATAAGTAAATATTGTTATGAATTGTTGCTTTTTTTAATAAAGAATGAAAACTTTCGATAACAATATTATCAGCACAATGATAATTTTTACCCATAGAAATTCTAATTCCATTAGATATACACTTATTATTATATATTTTTGATGTGTATTGAAATCCATGATCTGAATGAATTATTATGTCACTCAAATCTTTTTTTGTTTCTTTAATTTTATTAATTGCAGCATCCAAATTGTTCATAACAATTTTGTTATCATTATATTTTGATCACTGCACATCAACAATTTCTTTAGTATGTCCATCAATTATTGTTGATTGATAATGTTTTTTACCATTTCAAATTAAATAAGTTACATCAGTAAATAAAACTTTAAATTTTTCTTTAATACTATTAAATTTACGATTTACTAAATCAGGATATTTAATTATATTTTTATTTTTGGTCTGTTTTATTAATATTTTTCTGCGTATGCGTTTTACATATTCAGCTTGAATATTATTTTCATTCATAATTCGTAATACTTTTTTAGCATTATAAATAATCTCATAATCTTCTTTTAAATATTTAGTTATCCGACGATATCCAAATTGTTTTAAATTTTCTTCATAGACTTTTACAATATTTTTAAGTGATTCATTATCCTTATGGCTGATTGAATAATTTTTATATTTATCTCAATAACTACGTTTTAAACCCGTTACATCAAGCAATAATTTTAATGAATATTTAGCACGATTTTCTTTTATAAAAGATACTATTTTTTGTTTATTTAATTGTAAAAGTCATGGAGCTTTTTTAATAATTCATACCTAACTTTGTAATAGTTTAAATCTTTTTTCCCAAATGGTTCTTTTGGACCTTTTGGTGTATTTAAAATTCCTTTTTTAAAATTTATTTGTCATGAATTAAGTGTTTTTATATTTACTTTATATTTTTGTGCAACATAAGTAAGTGATGTTTGTTCAATTTCTTTTACTGTATTTTTTCGAAATTCTGCAGTATATGTTTTAAATTTTTGTCCTTTTCTTGCCATTAAAAAATGCACCTCCTCTAAAAGTTTAGTAAAGTTCTTTTTTAATTTTACTTACTTTTTGGGGCGCAGTCTTTTTAATCTCTTTTTTTCTTTTACCGTGGTTTAATTGTAATTTGAATAGGACTAGTAGTACTATTTCTAATACCCAATACATTTTGATTATTAATATCTATTGTTATATTTTTATCATTACCCATTTTTTTAATATTTGGATAAGGTGGTTTATAACTTTCACGATTAAAAAGTAAATATGGCTTTATTATTTTTGAAAATCTAATTTTTAATTTTACATCATTAGTATAATATGCTTGTAAATAAGTTTCTGTAAGTTTGCTATTATTATCATCGCTAAATGATGAAGTTTTAACAGCAAAATACATTTGCTCATCATAATATTCGGGATTTTGACTATAATGATAAAAATTTCATATAGAACTAATACTATTATTTTTTTTCTCGGTATATCCAGTAGCGAATGTTTGAATTTCATTAGTTATATTATCAGTATATAAAGGAGGTATTGTATTATCAAAATTAATTTTATTAGATTGTGATTGACCCTCATTTTTAAAAATAAAACTATTTAATTGTCCTAAAACATAATCACAACTTGTAGTTCCATTTAAAATATTTGCACTTTTATCAAAAATAAAATTTTCTATATATGGTTTTTTACATTCAATTTGTAAACCACCAGTATTAATTATTTCTATAGTTTTATATGAACTAATAAATTTATCTATACTTTGAATTGTAGGATCAATTTGTTTTAAATCAATTTCAATCTCATAATAAGCAGAATTAAATTCATCAGGAAATAAATTAAAGTAATTAATTGTTCCAACTTTATACATATTATTAGTGCATTGTGCAGATGCTATAATTTTAGTTTTTAACGGCTGAATTGCATTTGCATCTCAAATATCTTTTGTATAAGGTTGATAGTTATATGGTACTGGTGGGAGAACATATTGTGGATAATTAAATGTTGGTATTTCATAATCATGAGGTAATAAGAAACTAGTTTTATAATTAGTTGTCATATCGCGTAAATAATTATTTAATGTACTTTTTGTTTTACCACGAAAGCTTCATACTGACAAGCGTAAATAATCTTCTTCATTATTGGTATATGGATTATCAGCATAAAAGATAATTTCAAAATTACCTTTATATAATGCTTGAATTGAAAACATATCAATTATATAACTACAATTTGTACCATCAGGTGTTTGTAAGAATTCTAAATCATTATCTTTTTCACTATCACTAACTGGTGTTTGAGCATCAATTGCTTTGGTTTGCTCATTAATTAAATAAACTTGGTTAGTTTTTTCATTTAATTGTTTTAAATTATAAGTTGAATAAACTAATTCTTCTGTTGGTTTACCATCATTAGTTAAAACAGTACCTTTGCATTTATCAGTTAATAAAGTTGTAAAACCTAAACTAGTAGCATTTGCCCCAAAAATAGCACCTACTTTATCATTTCCTTGTTCTCTAAATATTTCAAATGGTAAATAACCTTTACCTTTTGAGTTTTCAGACCAAAAGGCATCATTATAGAAACTATAAATATTAGCACTCATAAAACCATTAAGTCATTGAAAATTAGGTCAAGTTTTTTCATCTTGATTAATTACTCAACCTCATGGAATACCAAATGAAATAAAGTTTAAGAATTTACCAACTCCGCCTGGAATAGTAAAAGGATTAAATACTAATTTTTGTGTATAGTTTAAAGGTAATATTGTAATTTGACGATTAATAAAATTATTTATATTTAAAATATCTCAAACATTACATTTACCCATTTTATTATATTCAATTTGCACAGATCCTACTGTATTACCAAATTCATCTTTTCTTCTAAAATATGATGATGCTTGGGTACTAATAATATTATCAACTGTACCGCCATTTGTTTTTATTTTGCTTGGTGGTGTTATTTTTCAATCTTTAGACCAATAAAATTTAGAGTCTTTATCTTCTTTATGAATAGTTGTTCCAACAGTCGGATTGGTTGCTGTTGAACTCGCTTTATCAGTTATTACAATGCCCTCACTATTTTTTTGCTTTCAAAAGTCGTATCTACTTTCCATATCTTTTTTTCAATCTTCATAACCAGTTATCATTGTTGGTTGTATCCCTTGAATGTTATATCAACTTACTTCGGGTGATGCATAAGTATTTATTTTATCAGGTGGAGCAGGATACATGTTATACATTAATAAATCACGAGAATTCATTACTTTTTTATTAAATTGACCTTTAATAATTGGTCGGCCAATAACAGGCATATCAAAAAAGATAGGATTACCATAAAATTTAACCGCCATTGCTCTAACCCCTGGGTCTTTTAATAAAACCTCATCTAATTCAACAATACCTTTATTTAGTTTTTCATCATAAGTTATTTTAGGAAAACAATAACCTTCGCCTGGGGCACTTGTTTGAATAAATTGTCTTACTGCCAAACCACTATTACTAATTTTGTCATTAATACTTGAAAATGTAATTTCTTGTCATAAGAAACTGCCATCATAAGGTGAATAATAATTAATAACATTTGAAGGATATAATCATTGTCTATCTTGTGGTGCAGAATTAATATCACCACCACCAATATTTAAACCACGGTCATTAAATACAGTATAAAAATTATAATAGTCATTAATATTTAATTTAGTAATATCTTCATCTAAAATTAATAAAGTATATTGTCGTTCTGTTGATTGTTGAGTAAATACTTGTTCAAATTTGGCTTCACCAAATTGAATTGAACTTCTATCATCAATCATATAAGCATCTCAATATTTACCAACTTTAACTTCTTTTGTATAAAAATTATCTGCTTTATTATCATTATTTATAAAATAACTTAATTTATATTGATTTAAGTATTCTAACATTTTATTAACATCATAAATGTTTTCACCATCAATTAATTTTCAATAAACATTATTATTTTCATCTTTTAATTTTATCGCAAAAGGTGTTTCATTATTGGCTCATATTGTTGAGTTAACTGGTTGATTTTTAAAGTCATCAATAGTTAAGATATTAATTTCTTCACCTTTATATTTTTGAACTATTTTTAAACTATCTTGTCATTGAGCAATCGTACTTTCCATATTATCAAATATGCGTGAATAACTCCCATAATCACTTGGTTTAGCATTATTAGGCTTTCAACCTGTTTCTGTATCAGGTATATATGAACTATAAACATTAAAAGGAAATACCATTCAATGTCTATTATCTCTTATGTTTTCTCTTATTTGTATCAAATTATTATGAGCATCTCTTCTTAATTGCTCAATTCTTCCCATACTAAATTCCATTTATTTAATTCTCCTTAATTTCTGTTCTACCTTGTAAGGCATTTTGATTATTACCAGTTTCATCATATTCTAGTAATTTATTATTATGTTCCATTTCTTTTTGTTGCATAGTATCTTGTCATTTTTCTACTTTTTCATAATATTTTTGTGCTTCTAATTCATCAATATTATCATATTCAGTAATGGCTCTTATTGGTTCCATTGTGCCATTATCTAATCTAGTAGTAATTAATTCATTTTGTCGCATTTGGTCTACTAAACCAGCACTAACAAAATCAAATCCATAAGGTCTTTCACCAGTACCATCTCATAAACCATAATATTTTAAAACAGTATCAAACATTTTAGTATAATATTGTTTACGATATGCTTGTAAATATGCTTGTTTTTCTAAATCTTTGGTTTTAGTTAATAATGACTGTGTTTTATTTTGGTCATTATCTGATTTATCACCAAAAGGACTAGAAAAATGACATGCTATATATACTTGTTCAATAATTGATTTTTGGTCTTCGGTATATGTTTCTAAGGTTGGTGACCCTTGTACTACTTGTAAAGATTGGGATAATTGTCCATCTACTGCTGATTGTCCTGATTGAATAAAAATATCATCAAAAGCATCTTGTAATACTTTTTTATTGCCTTTGTTATAAGCAGTCATTAAATCATCATCTAATATCCCATATCAATGAGTACGGTTTGCTCATCTTTCTTTTGATTTAATATTAAAACTATCTTCTAAATCAAATTGTAATTTATAACAATTTGCCATTGTAGGTCATGGGTTTAAAGTTGTCGATGTAGATAAGAATAATGGATTAGGTTCATTAATCATTTCCCAAAAAGGGACAATACCTAATTTGTTTTTAAATTCTTGTACTAAAACAGGTCTAACATCATCTTTAATTTGTGTTTTACTTTGTCCAACAACTACTTCATTATTTTTTGGTCAACCTTTAATAACTATTTTATCTTTGGTACAAATTAAATTTAAAATAAAACCACTATCTGATTGATGATAATTTAATCAAATATCAGCACCTTGTTCAATTTCATTTATTTTACTTACGCGTGATGTAAAGTTAAATGGGTTAATTCATAAATCAATATTACCATCACTAGTTTCTAATAAACCGAAGATAGTTTTACCCATTAAACTTGCTGTTAATTCATTCTTATCTAATTTTTCTTTTATTTTATAAGTTTCATATCATCAATTTAATTTTTCTAAAATGTCTTTACGATGAGACTTAAATAAAATATCTTTACCATTTACTAATCGCATTTGATGACGAGCAATAATATTTGCTAAATTAATTGTTCAATCATAATTATAATATTTTAAAACACTATTAATATCATTTAAGTTTGGTAAACTAGGGAAAGTATTATTCATTGTTATTTTGCTCCTTTAATTTTAAAATAAGTGCATAATTAATAATATTTACTGTTAATAAATTTGGTTCATTTGCTAAAACTTGTACACATACTTTAACTTTTTGATATTTCTTAATATATTCGTTATATAAATTTAATTTACATATTGCGATATTATCTTTTTTTAATTCTTTACAAAGTCTTTTTTTAACTTGTCCACAAACAGACATATAAGGTCTTTTTGCATTTATTACACGCTCATCATGTATTACATAAATATCTTTTTTCATTAAGTTAATCACTCCCTTTGTTGTCATAATTTATAATCTGCTGAACTATTATGTTTAACCATTGGTACTAATTCAAAGTGTAAAGCATAAAAATCACTATCAAATGTATCATCATATAAATCTAACATTCGTTCTTCTCTTACATCAGGTTTATCTTCTCATTGAATTAATTCATATTGTGTTTTACTTACAGGACATTTTTCTCATAATCATTTTAATTGATTAGTATTTATTAACATTGTAAATGCTTCTACACGATGTTTTATTTTAAACTTCTGCTTTTGTGCTGGTTTAAAATGCATGTATTGACCAAAAGTATAATTATATTTTTCTTTATTTAAACTTTCTAGTGTTGCATAAGCACTATCATCAACATTAATTGATATACCTTGTTGAATTAAATTAAAGTATTGGTTTAATTGATTGTTGTAAAACTCTAAAATATCTTTTACTTGTTCTAATGGTCCTTTAAACTGCTGTGTAGCATTTGAGTGTGTATATTCTGCTACTTTATATGCTTTTTTATCAAATAAATTATATATTCAAAAACTAGCAGCGGTTGTATGTCCTTTTGGACTAGTAGAGTTTGCTAAATCAACACCACCTAATAATTTAGTAGGTTGAATAATATCTGTTGCTTGCATAATATCAATATATCTTGCAAAGATTGAACCACTAGTATTACCAGGCAATCCTCAACTCCAAACTCTTGCTCTTTCAATATCTAACTGCTCTAATCTTAATTGTTCATTAACTTTATCTTGTGGTAATTCATAATTTAATCTTCAACTAGAATAATGAATAATAATCTTCATATTTCATTTTTCAATATAATTTATTTGTTCATATTTACTACGCATTATTTCTTCATCAAAAGACATTAATTCATTACAATAACCAACAATATATCTTTTTAAACTTTCAGGATTACATGTATTAATTGTTATTTTATTTTGATAACCACGAATAGCAAACTCTAAATCACTTAAATCTTTTTGTTGAAATTGGTCACATTCTTCTCTTCAATCAATTACTAATTTATATTTATTTAAATCAGCAAACGCTTTTAATTTTTCTTTTCGACTTGGTGAATGTAAACCTTTACAATATATTTTGCTACCATTTGATAAAGTAAAAGTAAAATTAGATAAATTAATAGTATAAGAAATATTATTTTCATCTAACATATTTCAGATATTTTGAAATACACTATCTTTTAAATCTTTACTTCAATACATACTAGCAATAATACAAATTGGTTCTTTAATTAATAAACTAATTTTTAATAATTCACCAAACATTTTAATATTTGAAATAGTTTTACCACTATATCGTGTTCCAATTTGATTAATTTCATTAACTAACTCATATTTCTTTGCAAAGGGATATTTATCACCAACAGTACTATTTTGTAATAACCAATAAGGTGTTTCTAACAAATAAGTAAAATGATTAAGCATTATTATCACTTTCTTTTTTAATATCTCTAATATCCGTTTGTAAATTAACAATTATTGGCTGTTGATTATTTAAGTTTAATTCTTGTTCTAACTGTTTTTCTTGCAGTGAATATTTATAATTAAATGCTCGTTGTCAATATAATTTAGCACCATCAGGTGATTTCATCATAAAATTAATTATTTCACTTTCAATTCTATCAACTTGTTTTTCAAGCAAAGGAACTATCTTTTCGCTCGCATAAGTATCATATCTTCACTTGCGAGAAAGATTGAATTCATTGGTTAAATCATTCAAAGTATATGGTTTATTAGGTGATTTATTTTCTCAAAATTGCTCTATTTTACGATAAAAAGTCGCCAAACTTGCTGTTTTTGGATTAAATTCTTTCATTTTTACTCCTTTTATATGGTTAAATATAAGTAGAGAAAAACATGTACAGAAGAACTTGACAGGGTTCTTTTTTTTATTATCTATATTTTACATCAAAATAAAAAAAAGTAAATTACTTTACTTTTTTCAGTTAAATTAATTTGCTAATAATTAACACTTAAATTATAACATAATAAATAAAAAATAATATCTTTTTTTGCATTTTTATTATTTTTGTGTTAATGTGTAGAACTAAGGAAAGAGGGTAAAAAATGATGAATGTTGATAACAATTTTTTTAAGAATTTTATTAATTTATTATATATACAGAGTATTGAAATTATTCAACAAAGTTCAGAAGATTATGATAAATGAATTTTTAAAAATTACAAAATTGATAAAACTTTAAAAGAATTTAAAGATTATAAAGTAAAAGATAAAATTGAAAGAACATTAGTAATTTTAAATGGAAAAATAACTTTTAAAAGAAGAAGATATTATAAAATTAATCCAGAAACAGGTAAAGAAGAATATATTTTTCCTTTGGATAAACTTTTAGGCATTGAAAAATGACAAAGAATAGATAATTCTGTTAAAGAAAAAATATTATCATTTATTATTGAGAAAAAAAGATATAAAGATATTTTAGATACTATGGAACATGTAAAAATTAGTTTAATGACAATATCTAATATTATTAAAAATGCAAAAACTGATGAAGAATATTACATTAATAAAACTAATAAAAAAATAGATATTCCCCACACTTTATATATTCAAATGGATGGTACTTATTTGAAAATGTTAGATGCAACAAAACAAGGACGAAAAAAGATAAAAAAACACACAATAGTTTCTACTGTACATACTGGTTTTGATGAAGAAAAATATACTGTAAAAAGACCTGTAATTGCAAATAAATTAGGTATTTTTGAAATGGATAATATTCCAGATTATCTTAAAAAAGAAGCAAATTTAAAACCAGTTCTTTTAAAATTATTTACTTTAATTGAAACTCATTATAACATGACACCCAATATTGAAATTATGATTTTAGGTGATGGTGCACCTTGAATTAAAAATACTAAAAATTTTATGCATCAATATTTTCCTAAAAATAAAATTCACTATACAATAGATAAATTTCATCTTACAAGTAGATTTAAAAAACTATATCCGTTTCAAAGTAAAAACAAAGAAAATAGAGAAACATATCATAAAGCCGTTGATTATTTTTTTAATGCTAAATATGAAGAATTATTACAGTGTTTAGAAGATAGTAAATCGTTTATAAGTGATACTAAATTAGATTTTTTAAATAAAACTATTACATTAATTAAAAATAATGAAGAAGGTGTCAGAAATCAAACATTATGAAATAATGTTGGTTGTCATATTGAGGGTGATATTTCTCATTATTGAAAAGATGCTATGGTTAAAAAAGCAATTTATAGCGAAAAGACTATTAGAAATAAATTAAATTCTAGTATGAGGGAGTTTAAAAATAAAATTAATTTATTTAATACTAACGAACCATTAGAAGAAAATAGAATTAATTATTCAGTTAATAATTTTGTAAATAATAATTTACAACCAAACTTATATTTTTATTAAAATTATCTAATAAATTAAATAACTTTAATAAACATGTATTTTTGTCGTGGATAAATTTTTAAAAAAATACTGAAATATTGTTGACAATAAAATTAAAAGTAATACAATTTAAATAAGTAAGTGGTATATTATTCCACAATTTCTAAGATATTAATTTAAGACCCCAAAATAATTTATACGACCAANNNGGTCGTATAAAAAATATTGGGGTTTTGGAAAAAAACTCGGAAATTGAA
>NZ_JXYY01000129.1:0-824 GCF_016082235.1 Spiroplasma sp. hyd1 | reverse complement strand
GGCTTTTTCACCTGTTGTATTACCTTGTAATGTAAAAGGTACTTGTGGCAAATTAATTGTTGCCATAATATTTCACTTCCTTTATTATCTAAGGTTTTTAAGTGTATAATCAGTTAATTTTTTAATTTCCTCAGGAGTATATGCTCCTTTTTCTTTAATAATTTCAATTTCATCATTTTTATTTTCAACTGAATTTTCAATCATATCTTTAATAAAATTAGTTGGTGAAATTGATTGTTGTTCTTCAACAAACAAATCAGGTTTTAATTCTTTTAAAGTTTGCATTTTTTCAGTTAAAGAATTACCGCTAACTTTATCTAAATTAGTTTTAATATCTTCAATTTTAGTAGTTGGAACATCTTTAAATGCTTTTAATTCATCTAATTCATTAGCAACTTTTAAATACTCTTCTTTTGAAATAGTATCTTTACGCTTTTGAATACCTTCAATAATTTGTTTTGTTTCATTATGAAATTCACTTAAAATATTATCTGCTATTTCTTCACTTAAACCTTGTTCAATTAATTGTTCTTTTGTAAGTGCCATTTTTATAAACCTCTCTTTTTTTATTCTTGTTCGAATAACAAGTCAGCATAAGTCTTTTTAAGGCGGAAAGCATAAACCGTAAATTACTTTTTTGTTAAAAGGATAAACCATTATTTTTATTATATACTAATAGTTTATAAATACAATACTTTTTATAAACAATTACTAAACTTAATGTATTTTGTTGTTAATTTAGCCCTTAAAATAATTCAAAAGAGCTATTTTAAAAGATAAAATTTTAAAATAATTAGTAATTTTGCTTGCTTATATATATATAT
>NZ_JXYY01000039.1:0-11995 GCF_016082235.1 Spiroplasma sp. hyd1 | reverse complement strand
AAATAAAAAATCCATTATCTACTCCTAAATTTATTGGTGGTTTAAAAGTTTTATGCAAATATCTATTTAATTTAAATTATGTTTTACAATCGCCAGTTATTAAGAAAAATTATTTTTATAAAGGAAATATTAAAATGACAGATCACGAACACGATGCTTGAAAACATTTACAATATTTTTTAAAAAAGGAGAATAAATAATGAATATAACAGAATCAATTAAATTTGATAAACTACAAGAAGAAAATGAAATACTTAAAAAAGAACTTGCTGAAAAAGATAGAAAAATTGATTTACTTTTAACAGCGAATAAGCAAATTACCTATTCAACTAAAAGTAGAGAATATAATCAACCAAAATTATATAAAGAAGATTTTGTTGTTTCTAGTTATTGTATTAATTGTGGAGATGAATTATTTATCATAGATAATATGAAAAAAAGAAAAGAAAGAAAAGTAAATAAAAATGATAAATGCGATACTTGCGGTTGAGATAGAATAATTAAATTAAAAGACAATTCATTATATGACAAATTGCCTAGTAAGGATGTGAAATAATGTCCCAAACTAAAAGTAATTTACCTAAAAAATCAANAACTAATAAACCTAAAATAAAAAATAAAAAAGTTAATAAATTAGAATTAACTGTTAGATTACATGAAAATCCGATTAAAACTAAAATTAAGGCACTGGTTGCTGGNGGNNTTGAAGTTGATGCTTGTTCGGCTAAATGTCAATGAGANGGATTAAATTACTCAACATTATCAATATATAACCCATCTATTTTAACTGAGTTTTTGAAATTAAAAAAAGATGATGAGATAAAAATTAAAGGCTCAGTATTTAATCAGTTCAATATAAAAACTAAACGATATTTTTTATCTTTTAGAGTTGATAGTTTCGAAATTATTAAAAAAGCAATTAGAAAAAGAACAAACACAAATATTAAAAAATAAGGGAGTTAAAAAATGGTAAAAAATGTAAAATATGTTCTTGTTAATGAAAACAACGAACCAATTAAAGATGAAAATGATAACTTAGATATTAAAACAGCAGAAGTTATTTTAGAAAATTCTGAAGAAATTAATGAATTTAATGCAAATAATTTAGAAAATAGCAATCAACAAATCAACGAATTGCAAACCAAAAACACTGAATTAATTTCACAATTAGAACAACAAACTATGCAATTAAAACAAATTGAAATTAATAAATTCAATAATTCTTTAACTGATAATGAAGAATTTAAAAATGTCTTACTGAAATCTTATGATATTAATGATGACATTGAAGTTATTAAAACACATTTACAAAGTGTTTATGATGAATTAATTAAGGTACAAACAGTTAATACTGGNGGNGTACCAAAAGTAGAAAACAAAGAAAACAATATTTTAGATACAGACAATGTATTTAATAAATAGAAAGANGGAAGTAAANTATGGCACAAAACCCACAAAGAATTTTCGGAGATATTGCTAATCAAGCAACAAAACGAGACCGAGAAACATTTGAACAATGATATTTACAAACTTATCAACAAAAATTTAGTTGAGAAGCNTTATTTGCTTGAAAAGAAGCAAATAANTTTGGTTTAACATATAAAAGAAAGAAAAATATTAAATACAATGAAGGTNTAGGANNNNANGGNCAAGTATTTAATACTGATGATAACCTACTNAAATATTCAACAGTGGAATTTGAAGATGGAATTGTTGAATTAGATACAATTTTAACTTTTGCTCGTAAATTAGACCCTGTAGAAAGTGATTTTAATCCTAATCTTTGGGCTGCCGATATTGAGCAAGCAATGGATACTGAGGTTGCTTATAAACGCAATAAAATTTTAGAAATTATTAATAAAGGAACAGTTACAACTATTCAAGGACAAAAAGCAGATGATACAAATGCTTTACAAATCCACGATGAAATTATGNATAAAATATATGAAAACGGCTTTACCCCATCAGAAACAGTTGTATTAGGTTCGGCTGATTTTATTCGTGGAATTCGTAATAAATTACAGTTACAACTTGGAGCAAACGACCAAATAAATAGCGTAATTGAAACGAGTGGAGCAATGAAAACTGTTGAAGGAACAACATACTATATGGTTCCTAAAAAATTACCAATTATTAATAAAGATGGTTCAGAAGGAACAATTGAATTATTACCAAATGGAGTTAATGCAATTGCCTTTAAATTTAGCAAAAAATANGACCCCCTTATTTTNCGCAAAAAAGACCATACTCCGTTAAGAGTTGGTGCTGCTGCGTTAGGTACTGGAATGGGTAATACTTTGATTATGGAAAGAGTTTTATATTTAGGTGGAGCAGTAGTTGAACNNAAAGGAATTATTAAACATATTGTTNCAAAAATTNATATTAGTAAAATTAATAAATTAGATAAACCAACTATTCATGTNNCAGACCCAACANAANCAACANCNGAACAATTAAAACCACAATTTAAAGATGTTGTTTTAAAAGCGGTAAAAGCAGTAAATAGTTCTTTAACTGAAAGTGATTTCGATTACTTTATTGAAAGNAAAGGTGAAGATTGACCAATTAATATTACAAATGATAAAACTGTTGAAGTTCAAATTGAAGGTAAAAACAATGCTNGTGGTCAAACAAATCCGATTGATGTTAAAATTAAAAATTCTTAATAGTACTAAAAAATAGTACTTTTTCGTTTAATAGATATGCCAATTGGAACATCTAAAACAGCCCTTATTTATGCTGTTAAAAAAAATCCAACTAGATTGTCAATCCAACAACAAGAAAAAAGTTTTGGTTTACAGTTATTAGAATTTTTAGGAATTCAAGTTTTAGCTCTTGGTTTATCAGTTTTGACTGGGGGAATTGCTTCGGCTGTTGGTCTTGGTGCGGGATTATCTAATTTTGCCGCAGCATTTATCTCGTTTGGAGTAGAAACAGCAACCGATTTTGCTGTAAATCAAATATACGATAAATTANCATCAGAAGTGANAGTAAAAAGTACTGCCTTAAATTTNTTACCAGCAATTGGTGGAATTGGTAAATTAACGCGTGCTGCTCGCACAACTAGAATTTTAAAATTAGCAAAAGAAACTAAACTACTTGAAAAATTAGGTGTAATAACTGCTAATAACTTAGAAGATGTTGTAAAACAAGTTACAGGTAAAAAGATTTTATCTGATAAATTAATATTTGATTTTACAAAGCAGGTTAATAATGAAACTTTATTATATACAATTGGAAAATTAGCCCGAAATGATTTTTATAAGGGTTTTAAAGTTTCTAATTTAGAAACAATTAATAATTTATTAAAAATTGAGAAAAATATTCAAAAAATAAGTCCTACATTAGTTCAAAAAATACCGCGCGTAAATGAAAAAAACGCTAATAAATGATTGTCTGAATATGGATTAAACATTGAGAAAATAAGCAAAATTAGTACTNATGANTGATATAACATTATGGTTAATCTTCATAAAAAAGGTGTTGGTAAAAACTTATTGTTAAACGCTAACTTAATACGAGGAAGCAAAATATATNATAATAAATTATTAAATCTTTTACATCAAACACCAATTAAATTAAATAAAGCNNTAAATTATTTAAATCCAAATTTTTATATTCAAAAAGTAACTAAAAAATTATTAGCCCCCATTGAAAAACAAATAATTACAATTAAACAAAAAGTAATTAGTAAAATTACCGAGCAAACTAAAAAAATATTGTCTAAATTTGAAACTAAGGCTATTCAAAAAGGCCAATTATTACCCTTTGCTTATGGTTCTGATGTTTTTCTAGCAGTTAAAATTGTTCCCTTATCTGTTGCAGGTGAAGTTGCTTTAACAATCTATTATAAAAATCCTAAATATGCTCCTATTGTTGTGATGACAACTTTAATCAAAGCAGAACAATTTGTTTTATCCCCTAAACCTTTTAAATTCTATATGAACAGTGAATGGTTTATTGGTTGAGGATTTAAAAAAACAAGTTTATTTAATTTAGTTTCTTTTGCTCCAGTTGCTTATCAACAAATCGTAAAAGATAGCTTTAAAATATATCGAACAGTTGCTAAGGTATTAAAAATGCAAGAACAATTTAAAAACAATTTTACTAATAAAGATAAAATGTTAAAAACACTAGAAAACAGTGCAGTTACTAGTTTATTGGGTAGTGGTTTAGCGTTTCAAACATACAAACAATTTAGAACAAACCAAAATTTAAACAAAACAATTAAAACAAAAACACTATTAAGTAGTAAAAAGTTTATCTTAAATAAAATTAAATCAAAAAGAAATAAATGATAAGGAGATGATTGAATGTTAAATGAATTATGACATAATGTTACTTTGGAAAATTATAATAACTTTAATCCAATGACAGGTAAAATTACTCAAGTTCCTGTTCGTTATAATAAGTTCTTTAAAGGTGATGTCGAATTATGATTTAAAACTTTTGCATTAAGGGCTCAAAATATGATTAATTCTTATTTAAATTATCCTTTTACAAAATTAAAGTTTGAAACATTTAAAGATCCTTTATTGAAGAAAATATGTATTAACATGGCATTTATTACGGTTGAACACTGAATATTTAATCGTATTCCGATTGAATTCTTTACTTCAGCATCTATGAATGTTGGTGAAATTAATTATTCTTCTCAAAATGCCCCTATGGCAGCATGACAAGGTTTATTACCGACTTATGCAAAATCATTAGCTAATTTAACAACTTTAAAGAAAATGTTTCGTACTTTTCAAGAAGAAGGTATTGATTTAACAATGATAGATTTAGAAGCGTATTATACTCAGTTAGAAATTGATGCTTTATTAGAAAAAGAAAAAACTGAAAGAGTAGAAAATGATGACAAATTAGAAAATAAAATAAATACAAAACAAGATATTGTTAATAAAAGTACAAACTTAGAATTAAATGACTTAATTGCAAACAATACTATTGAAAGCAAAAAANAAATTAAATCAGTTAATATTACAACAAATGATTTAGAACTTGAAAATCTAACTATAGAAACAGCACCAAACTTTACAAAAGCAGTCAGAACAGTACAAGAAAAAAATGCTAATTGAGAATTAGTTGATACATCTAGTTTTATTTCCAATAGTTCTTCTAGATATATTTTAGAAAATATTAATTTGAATAAATATTTATACAGAATGAGAATAAAAGCAGGAGAATTAAAAAAAGAAAATTGAAGTAATTGAATAGAGACTATTAAAAATAAAAGTGATAATTATTCTGTACCGATTATAGAACTAAATTCAAATAGTTATTTTAATTTTATCGTGCAATATCTATCAACAACAATGCTACAATTACTTTTAAATACTAATATTTCTGTAAATATTTTAGATTTAATTGTAGAAAGAAAAGAAATAATTTAGAAGGGAGATGTTTTTATGCCAAAAGTAGAAATTAAAGATGTAATTATGTTTTTGAAAATCTTTGGAGTTTCATCATTGTTTTTTATNGCAGGAATTATTATTTGTTTTATAGGACCTACTAAATTAGGAATTGGTTGACCTGCATATGTAATTATTGGTGCAATGCTTAATGGTTTTGGGGTTATTGTTTTAATTATTGAAACTATTAGATTTATCAAAACACATAAAAAAGAACAAAAACAAGATAGTATTGAAGATGTTATTAAAAAAGAAGATACAAAATAAAGAGGTGTTATAAATGGGATTGTTACCNGCAAAAAAGAAATTAAAAAAAGAATATGATATTGATAGTTATTATCTTAATTTAGCATCAACGATTANTAATCGTAAAAATGTTNCTGTTCAAAAACATAATGAAATTTTAGAAAAAAGAATTTGTGAAGATAATGCTAATTTTTTAAATCCNCGNGATTTAGAAATTANCATTTATAATCCACTTACTAATCAACAAATAAACTCTCAATTAATTAATAACTTTTTAAAAATGCAAGACTTTACTAATAAGAATTGATATAACGAATATAAAATTAATAAGAATGGTAAAGGTGCCTATTTTATTTTTGCTAATAATTCAAAACTTAATTTTATTACTATTGATTTTTACAATGACCANTATGATGAATTAGGTAATTTAGTATCTTGTGCTTTTGATTATGACCCCTATATTAAAAATGACCAGAGTGTTTTTATTACTGAAAAATTAGAAATTGATTATGTAACTAAACAAGTTAAAGTTATTAGAAAGTTAAAAACACGATTATACAGTACTATTACCGACTTATATATTGATGATGCTAAATGGAATAATTATACAACTTTACAAAGAGAAGAAATATTGCCACTTAATTTTATTCCAATTGAAATTATTCCTAATAATCCTAATTTTGAACCGTCTGCTCGTTATGGTAAACAATTTGCTAGTATTTTAGATATTATTGCTGAAAAGATAATGTTAGACCCNTTATTAAATAGTGGTAAATTTACCATTAATACTAATGGAGTNACTGGTGTNGTTGACCAAGAAATTAGTAAAATGTTGGCTTCATTTATTGAAAATGACTTGTTATTAGTTGAAGGAGACCCNGATAGTAATTTTCAACCAGTAGANTATATTGCTGGTAATTTTAAAGGTGAACAATTAACNAAAATATATGATTGATTATTAACTAATTACTATAAAATAAATCGCCATCATGTTCCCGCAATNGCTAAGGGAGCNCAACAAACACAAGCTGAAGTTGCTGGTGTAAATATTCAAACAAATGCATCATACGAACAAATGATATATATTAGAGANATTAAATTAACTGAATTTATTATTAAGTTAATTAAATATGATAATGCTNTTTTAAATAGTAGAACATTCAATATTAAAAATATTGATGAGTTAATTGTTGATGTTCGCTTACCAGTAAATGCTACTTTAAACAGACAANTAAAAAACAACGAAACTNTTNTNAATNTNNCTAATGAANAAGGANNACAAGAATAATGTTAAAACCATCAGAAAAAATGTTAGCACAATTAGCGCAAAATGATGAACCAATTGATTATTCAATTGATAGTATTCCGTTAGATTTTGCTAATCAATCGCAGTACAGCGACCCCGATTTAGAACAGTTATTTACAGAAGACCGTGCTAGAACCTTATATATTTATAAAATTAATAATCTTGTTAAGACAAAGGAAAAACCAACCTTAAACTACTCTCAAAATAGCGTTAAAATCGGTTTTATTGACAAAGATGAATATATTAAAATTACTGGTTATGAAATTAGCGACTTTAATTTTAAATTACAAATTCAACAAAACACCACAGTCCAAGATAATAGTACTAGTTATGTAATGATTGATGAAAAAGATATTTTAATTAATGATATTTCAAAAAAAGACAAAGAATTTTTAGAATCTTATGACTTAAAAATAGTATCTATTAATAAACCAATTAGTGAAGACAATAAAAATGAATGCTATATTATTGAAGAATACAAACGCCCTTATTCACCTGACGGTGTTAATATTATTAAATCTACTCATTTAGTTAAAATAACTGATTTTAGGTGAAAAAATCAGAATAGTATTCATTTAGTTTTACAAAAATCATTGCCCGAGGGTACTGTTTTTACTGGAATTGAAATTAAATATCCTAAATCAATGTTATTTGGAAATATTAAATGTTGAGGCAATATCAATGGTGTTTATTCTTATCCACAGTCAATTATTCAAAACGCTAGTTTAGTGCCCTTGTTATCAATGCCCATTGAAACAAATCCCAATGTAAGAATATTTCAGTATTGGTTAGGATATAGTTTTGTGCCATTTGAAATAGCAAGACATTTTTCAACACCAAATGATTGCTTAATTTTAGTTAGTGTAGGTGACCATGATAAAAATCCAAGAAAACAAGTAATTAAAAATGCAAGAATTTTAGAAGGCAATATTGTTGCATATTATAATCCTCCTGGCAAATATTCATATAATGTTAAAATACCTGGTAAAATGCCAGAAACACCATCTATTTCATTACTTCCACCAATATGGCAAAATAATACTTCTCGATATGGAGAATTGCTAATTGAAATACAATCTTCCGATGTATATGGAAAATTAGAAGAAGTATTAAGAAATATGTTAACATATCGTTATAATTATGATAGAAAATTTTATGGAGCAAAATTTGATGAAAAAGGAAATCCAATAAATGAAAGTGCAAAAACAAAACAATTATTTGAAGGGCAAAAACCCGAAAATGTTATTGATGGATTATTTGAAGAATGAAAATTTAATAATCCTACTTATTTATCTGATATTGCAGTAAAAAGATTTAAGCAAGTTGTATATATGTTGTCAAATTATGTATATAGTAATATGGCAATTAATAAAGGTTATAATGATGATATTAAATTAGTTTCTCCTTACTATTTTGAGTTACTTTCTGAGCCAAAAATTAAAGAAGGTCAAGGTAGAGAAGCATATTATGAGTTTAAAGATTGTATAGTACAATTAAAATCATCATATTTTGATTTTTCTGATTTAAAAAATAAAAATTATTATGAAATGAAAAAAAGTAATATAAAAGTTATAAATAATGATATTTCAGAAAATAAAGTTTATCAATTAGAAGCAAATTTTTTTAATTGATTATCAATAACAAATGAATTAGAAACAAATAATATATCCTCTCTTATTCCGGCTGAAATTAAATTATCTGATGGCGAATATGGAAAATATCTAACTAATTTAATAATTTCTAATGATAAAGTANAAGAAGTTTTAAATGAATTATATGCATATCATAAAAAAGGGATAGTATATTCAAAATCAGAATGATTAAATTTAATTAATAATTTTGTCGAAAATAATATTAAAATATTATTTTCACAAAGTATTAATAATTTAAATCAAATTGAAATATCAGGTATATGGGGCTATGGTAATTATGATATTACAATTTTTACAGAAAAAGAACAAATTAATATTAATAATTTTCAGTTATTTAATAAAAATAATGAAATATTATCTCTAATTACATTAGAAATATAAAAAGTCATATATTTATATGACTTTTTAATTTATAAAATAACCATCAAAATTTTTTTATCTAAAGTATATTTTTTATTTCATAATTTTGAATAAATGTCTCTTTCAATACTGTTAATTGAAAAATTTTTTAAATTCATTATATTTTTATAAGTTAAATAAAATAATGAATAAACAACATTATATACTTTATCAAAATTTAAATTAGTTTCGTCTGTACACCATAAAAATATAGTGTATTTATTATTATTTTTAAATATATCATTTTCATCTTTATTTTTATCATTTTCTATTGTATAGTCAATTATTGCTTGACCTATTTTTTCATTTTTTTCACAAAATATACGAGTTCTGTCTCTATCTAAATATGAATTTTCAAATTTTGATTTATTATTAGCAGCTGTGACAAATACAATAGGCAAAGAAATACATAATCCTAACAACAAAATTGTTATTAACAATATTGCTATTTTCTTTTTTGTTTCAGTTAGGAAAAAACACCTTATTGATAAAATTAAATATCTCATACTATCCTTCCTTTACTCAAATTTATTATTTGATACTGATATAATCTGGGCTCGCGGTGATTTCCATAAGTTTGTGAAAAATTACTTAAAGTTTAAAAAAACTTTTGCCGCGCTTTTCAAAATACTTGGGAAAAATTCTAAGCGTTAAGCGAAGAATTTTATAAAGGTTCCCAAATTTGTTTGAAAGAACCTCAAAATATTTTTTAACTTGTAAGTCATTTTATCACAAAAATTTAAGAAAATCAACCGCTCGCCCAATTCCTGCAAATGATTTTTTATAGTCTTAATGATATAATTAAATTATTTAAAGAAAGGAAGTATATTTAATTTATGTATAAAAAAGGAAATAAAGTTAATGTTAAAATAACAAACGTTACACCTTATGGTGCTTTTTGTANAGCAGAAAAGGCTGATGGTTTAATCCATATTAGTGAAGTTTCAGATTACTTTGTTAAAGATATTAAAGATTTTTTTGATATTGGTGATGAAATTGAAGTTGAGGTGTTAGATTTTAATACAGTTAGAAAACATCTTAAATTAAGTTATAAAAATTGTCATCCTGAANTATTGAAAAATGATGATGGTAATGAAATACAAGAAAAATCACCTAGTTTAGAAAANNCATTAAATACNAATTATTTAATAAATAAAAAGTAAATAAAATTTATAAATGTTAGAAGGTTTTAAAAACCTTTTTTATATTCCCATTTTAAANCGATATGGATAAGAACCATAAAANAAAGCATCATATGGGTCATGNTACATTTTACTATCGGGTGTGTTTGTTTTGGTNTCACTAAATCTTAGTTCACTAATGCANTTATCTAAAAATGGNAAGTTATCTAATNTGCNATATATTTTGCCTTGAACAAACATTTTTCTTATTCANGTTACGCGATTGATTATACCCGCTTCTTTATTAAGAGATGTCTGATGTTTTTTGGCTTTAAACATTTTAATTTTATAGCCTAAATAAGGGTAAATATCTTCTTGTAATTTTTGCATAAAGTCATAGGCATTAATATCATAATGAAATGTTGCATATTCAAAACCATCAAATTTATCAAAAGTATTGATTATTCATTGTCCATAATGTTCAACTATTTCATTTAAATTCATTGCATTTTTTGGTGTAACAACATTTTCTTCAATTAAATATTTATCATATTCATTATTTTCATTAATTTTATAGCCACTAAATAAAAATACAGTGTGGTCTTCANTACCATTAGCATAATCAACACCAACTGAATAACTATCAAATTGATACTGTTTTGTATTAGAATTATAAAAATCTTGTAAGTTATACTCTTTAGTATATTTACGATAATTTCGTAAAACATAAATACTAGGGTCATTATCATTATATTCAAAACCATAATATTCAAGTTCATATAAATCTGGTCGCTCTTCTTTATTTGCTAAAACAAGTTTTTTGGTAATATCAGGTATTTTATTTCAAACAGCCCCCATAGTTAATCGTAAATTAAAAACACCCAAACCATTAAATGATTGTTTATTTTCTAAATATACTTGGTTGTGTTCTTTTAAAATATTTTTAATTCTTTCATTTAAAGGTAAAAATGGCGTTACAAATTTTTCATAAAAGACATGGTATTTATCAAAAGGATTAAAAGTAAATTGATTAGAATATGTTTTATGAAAATATGTTGTTACTGTTATGTGTTGTTTTGTTATATTATCTCATTCTTGAAATGTCCAAGATAATTCTTTTACCGCGATAGGATTATCTAGATTATATTGTTCATTATTATTTTCATCGGTATATTTTTCATAAGATACTTTTAAACTTTTAGAACGAAACATTGAAACTCTTAAATTATTATATCTTTTATCTAATTCTTTATCAGTTAAGATTTCTTTTTCTTCGGCATGTATCATTTCATCTGTTCACGCCGATATAATACCGCTACCTTTACCAACTTTTCCCATAATTTTGTTCCCATTAGCATAANCAACAAAAGCAATTCTCACACCACTAGGAAAAACAATCTCGCCGCCTTCTTTAACATTTTTAGGTCAAACAATACCATTTTCATTGTCGGGTCCTATATCAATTCCATATTTATCATATAGATAATTACAGACATTAATTGTATCACCAAATGTAGTATCTTCGTGGGTGTTGGCATATCTTCGTAAAATATTAGATGAANCATCTGTAAAATTACAAGCAAAAAATATTTTTTCGGCTAAATGATTTCATGTTTTATTAGTACCACGCCCCGCTGAAACAAATTTAAAAAAAGTTGGCGAAGTAAAATATCGGGCATAACTATCACCAACAAATTCTTTAAATACTTCTCAATCAAAGCCAAAATTATAGTCACTAAAATTCAAATCATATTTTTTGTTTAAATGTTCATAACTAGTAATTCGTTTTTTGTTATTAATTTTTGTAAAATCCTGCATTTTTCATGTACTCCCATTTTGATAAAATAATATTAAGTA
>NZ_JXYY01000037.1:0-13683 GCF_016082235.1 Spiroplasma sp. hyd1 | reverse complement strand
CAGAGCCTAATATTTTTCTATCATAGTGTTTTCTTATACAACAGTTTTTTCTATATACATTATACCATAATTTTTGGAAAAATATTATATCATATTTTTAAAATAAAAAAACCTTAATTAAGGTTTTTTTTAAAATATTTTTGGTAATTAATTAAAAGTTAATTCAACTTCACCAGTATAATATTTAGAGTGATCATAAGCAACAATTGTTCCACCCTTTTGATCATCATTAATCGTTAAATATAAATCATTTAATAAAGCACTTAAGCGTTTTAACTGACTAACAAAGTTAGCACTAATAAACATCATCATTGTTTGCAAAATTGTAACTTTTGGTAATTTTCCTAAATTTGTCGTTAATTTCATTGCTCCTAAATCTTCTTGTTTCACTGGAGGTTCTGGTGTCTTAACTGAAAAGTGAATAGTAATTGAACCATAGTAATCTTTCGTTGGATCATCATGTTCACTTCAATGGTCTTTTCCTGTTTTTAAAATAGCTTCAGTTTGGTCTTTATTAACTACAATGTTTGGTACCTGACTAATTTGTTGATTTCAAATTTTGGGTGTTTGTTCACCAATAAAAAATTCACCAAATTTATCTAATTCTGAAATAAGTTGCATATTGTTAAAAACAATTGCAATTAAAATTGTTTTTGGCCGAGCATCATCAATAACACCTAAATCAATACTTTTTATCTTATCAGCAAGATGATTTGAAGTTATTACTGTCTTATTAATCTTTATCGTATTAACTGTTGTACCATCATTAAAATTTAATTCATAATTACCATTTCGATATAAATCAATTTCACTTGGTGCTTTTGATTGATTATTAAATTTATAATTTTTAACTAATTGATTAAAATTTCATTTTGATCCTTGAAACAATTGTGCTAATTGTTCTAATAATTTGGGAATTGTTTGTTTAGAATCTTGCGGATTAATTGTTTTAAAATTAATCCCCTCAAACCCAGTTACTTCTAATGGTAACACTGGTAGATCAACTGGAATATTATTTCAGTCATCACTTTTATTACAACTAATAATTGTCGTCACTGGTGTTATTGTTAAAACACTAGTTGTCAAAATCGCTAACAGTTTTTTCATCCTAATCCCCTCCTTAATCCGCATTCATAATCGCAATTAATGGATTAATGCGATTCATATTAAATCAACTAATTAAATAAGCAATAAAGTATAATAATAAGCCACTGCCAATTGCAACAATTGGAATCATTATATTGATAAATAATGGCAATACTAATCCAATTCTAATTAAAATCATATTAGAAATCGTTAAGAAGAGCCAACCAAAACCAAATCCGGCAATTGTCATTATGACAATAATCGGAATATACATTCCAATAACTAATTTTGTAATATACCGGTTACGATATCCCAGAACTTTCATTGTTGCAATAATTGTTTGATTTTCAGCAATTACAATATTACTTGTTAAAATAATAATCATAAAACTTAACACAAAGGAAATTCCAATGATGAAGAAGACAACGCCATTAACAGCTTTCGCAATGTTTCCTAAAATTGTTTTAGCTTGTTCAATTGGCATTAAAGTACCAAAAGTACTATTTGAATATGCTGGATAAGAAATTCCTGTTACGGGTTTAATACCACCATTTAATCCATAAAAACTATAATCACCAAATAATTGACTTGTTCCTAATCCTGCTTCAATATCATCAACTTTACTACTATTTGAAATTTTATAGTTAAAAATAGGATATTCATTTTGAAACACAGCAATTCAATCAACACTACTTTGTCCTGTTCTTCAGTACTTAACAAATTCATCTCATAAATGCTTATTCCCTGCTGTGGCAGGATGCTGTTGAATAAACGCTTCTAACATATTTAAACTAGTTTTATTTGCTGCTGATAACGTGTTATTATTTTTAATAAAAGAATTACTTCATTCATTTAAGAATAAGCGTAATAAATAATCTCGTGTTTTATCATATCCTAACAACTGTTGTGCACGTTCCTCATTAATTCAAGCCCGAGCAGCACCAAATTGGTTTGTAATCCCGACAACTTTAAATTGTGAAGAATTAGTTTGATTAGTAATTGTATAACTTCCATTAACAATTTTATCGTTTAAAATTGTTAATCTTGTAAAGGTGGGGTCAGTAATATCAATCCCACTTTTTAAAACATATTCATTAGTGTTTTCTTTTAAAACACTATTTTTATAGTTATTATCACCATTAAACATTAGTTTTCCAACATTGCCAACAGCACCACTAGCACCCGTTACCTCACTTGCATCTCACCCTTGTAAAATACTATCCGCCGTAACACTAGAATCACTTGCTAGTAATGCTTTTTGAATAATGCGTGGATCAATAGTATCACCAACTGCAATTCCTAATCGTTTGGCCAATGTTTCATTTAGAACAATGTTATTATTTGATGTAAATAATTTTTGTTTTAAATCTTCTTTATTTTTATTAGTTAATACTTGATTTTTAAAGGTTTGATTAATTCCATACATTTTAAAATCAATACTATTAACTTCAGCATTAACCATTGTTCCACGATCATCAGTTAACGGATTAAAAGGAATTACCCCAAATGTTAAATTAAAATTATTATTTGGTGTTTTAAAGGCTTCTTGCATTTTAACACGAACTGTTTGTGGTGAACGTGAATAAGCTCCTTGAATAAAACATTGATTAACATTATCAACAAAATAAGCATAAATTCAATTATATAAATCATACATTGGTTTTTTTAAACGAGTATTAAAGTCGCTTCCTGTTCCTGAATCTAGGACATCATAAAACGATGTTGTCAATGGTTGTTCCAATGCTGGACGAAAATGATTATTGTCTAGCACAATAACAGCATTTCCTTGTCCAAAATCTCTTTGATAATCACTCTGCGTGAACATTTCTTGCTCTAAATTATCATTTAAACTAATATTCCCGGTTTTATCAAAATACTTGTCACGTTTAATATTTAAAGCAAGTGTGTCACGATATTTTCAATAAAATAAGCGGTAATTTTCTAAAGCACTAATATTTTCGCGTGCTGTTTCTGTTGTTCGTAAATATTGTTCAATTGTTGTTTTTGTTAAACTACTTAAACCAAAATCCTTGTAATCACCTCATAATGTTGTACAAATTGCTTTTGATGAAACAGCATCCTTTGATTGCAGTTTTTTACTTTCTGAAAATTCTTTTGAAATATTAGAATATGGTAATGAGCGCATATCTTCAGCATTATATGTTGGTGTATAATTCTCGGGATTAATTTGCCCTGTTACAAAATCGCGTAGATATTGGTTTGAATCACTTGTCATATTAGTATTTGGTAAAAAACTATTCTTACTATCTCACGGTTTTTGCGTTGGATCATAAGTTTTTAAAAAGGTCATTGGTAAATTATAAATCGGACTATTATATTCAACTAATGTTTTATAATTATCTCCTTCATATGAATAACGAATATTGTTTTGTAAAATAATTGGAATTGTTGTCGACATTGTAATCATAATCGTACTAATAATCATTGTTAAGGAAACTCCAACCATTTTTCCTAATGAATTTGATAATTGCACCGCTTGAAAACGAGCATCAAATGTTTTCCGAATTGCAAACATTTTATAAACCGCTTTTTTTAAACGTCCATTTGAAAACGTTTTTTCTTTCCGAATTAATTGCAGTGGTGTTCGTGATACCATCATGATTGTTCCACTAATTATTGTGACTCAAGTTAATAAAACAAAAATAAACAAAACACAAGTTAATAATGCGAGTGGTGCAAAGACAAAATTACCATATGGTAAATTAAAATATGTCCCAAATAAGTATTTAATCGTAAATTGGCCACTAATTCCACTAGCGTAACCAATAACACCCCCAATTAATGCAATCATTAAGGGATAAGAAATATAACTAAGTGTTAATACACGACGACGATATCCTAATGCTCGTAATAATCCGTTTTGTGGTCCGGTTGCATCAATTTGGCGACGAACCACTAAGATTAGGACAAAAAAGGAAATAATTAATAAAACAGTAATTAAAATATATGACCCCCTAATAAAGGAATTTAATGTTGTTGTAAAATAAGTAATCCGCTTAGCAAATTCATAACGATGATCGGTTCGAAAAGTAGCAACTGGTAAACCAATCGATAATGTTTTAACATAATATGAATGTAACCCAATATGTTGGCCTTGTTCACTATTAATATAATTATTAATCGTTTGACTATAAACACTACGAATATTATCCTTGTTCGTTTGACTAAATTTTCCAACATAATAAATTTCACGATCTAACTGACTTTCTGGAATTAGCACTTGTCTTGTTGAATCTAAGGCTGTTACTTGATAATGTTGTCCTGTTGTATCAGCAACTTCTGTTTCAACTAATCCAAATAAACGTGGATCTAAATACGCAATTCCTTCGTTATTCATATTTGGAAATGGATGTGATGCATCAATAATTGGTGTAATATAATCAGCAGATTGACCAAACCCAACTACACGAAATCAATTTTCATTACTATATGGTGATGTTGGTAACCATTTATTGATATCTTGATGTTCATATGACACTAAATTAACTTTTTGTAATTCACTATCAGCAACTTTAATTGTTGTTCCATAACGGTCTGTTTGTAATCGAATAACATCATTAATTTTAATATGATTTTTTTGCGCAAATTGCGGCGTTAAATAAATTCAGTGCATTGTTTCACGATTAATTGATTCTCAATATTGTTCATAAAAAGCAATTGGCATTCCAACCGAAACAATAAACCGATCAATTGCTTGTTTTGGATTTAATGTTACTGCTTTAATAACTTTATTATTTCCCAAACTAAATGTTCGTGCTTCAACACGATCATAAGAAAAACTTTCATCATTATTATTAACTTGTTGTTTAATAAACTCTAAAATAGCATTTTGTCGTAAATTACCATCAGTAATATTTTCAAACTGATCAATCCCCCCATTTGGGTTTTTAACATAATTAGTTTGAGCAAAATTAATAACAAAATCATGTTGATTACTTACTTGTTCTAAAATAAAATTATTATAATTATTCTCAACACGCTGTTTTGAAACTTCAATAATTGTAAAAATAAAACTAGTTAAAAACACTAAAATAACTAATCCAACAAATTGAATTTTATTTTTAACTGTGTTTTTAAAATTGTTTTTAAATAATAACTTAAAACCAGGCATTTTTTCACACTCTTTCTCTTATTTTTTAATTTTTGAATTTAATTAAAAATAAAACAAGGTGGTGTTGATTGTTTTTTAAATTGTGTTAATAGTTCGGTTTTACGTAAATTATCAATAAGACAAGTACATTTAAAAAATCAGCGATCTCTAGCAAACCCTAATAATAACATTAATAAAAGGGAAAATGATAATTTTTGTTGTTGACAAAAAACATCATTTGTTAGTGTTACTGCTCAAAATGTTTGATAACTAGAAAAAATAACATCATTAATATTTTTTAAATACCCAATATATAAACGAAATAGTAATAACATTGCAATAAAACTAAGCGTAAAAATTGCATAAAAAACATAACAAAAAATAACTAGAAAAAAATATATTGCTTTATAACTAATTATTATTTTTAATTGCATCATTAATGAAGTTTCACCAAAAAATAAAACACTTGAAATTATGAAAATATTACCTAATCATAAGATAATAATTTGCCAATTTGAATATAAAATTACTTTTCAAGTTGAAAGCGTTTCTTTTTTAATTTGCTGAAAATTAACTAAGATTTGCGTGAGAATTCCCGTGAAAAAAAGAAAAATAATACTTGATAAAAACAAATACAATAAATTTAATGCAATATTTAAGAAACTATAATTATCTTCAAGATTAATAATTGAAAAAGATGATGAGAAAAAAATATATCCTAAAAAAATAACAAAGAAAGCATTAATAAATCTTTGATATTTCGTAATAAAATTTGTTTTCATTTTCATCACCATAACTTTCATCATATTTTGCTCATTTTATTATAACATTAATATTAAAATAATGTATAGCATAAAATAAGCCTTATTACCTTAAAATAACAATAGACTTCTTGCATTACTTGTTAAAAAATTGCAAATATTTGTAAAAAAGATACTAATAGAAAAATATAATTTTAATTAATTATGTTTTTTATTTAAAAATTTAATATTTTTCCACAACGAAAAATTAATTTATTATTTAAATTATTTAATTTTAAATAAATATTTTATGTTAAATATAATAATTGTAAATTATAAATTGAGGCAATTAAATTAAATCTTAAACCAAATCTTTTTCTTCGATTACGATATTTTTCTGTAATAATTTTAAATTTTTTAAGAATAGCAAAAATATTTTCAATAATAATTCTCATTTTTGAAACTAGTCTATTATATTGCTTTTGTTCTTTGTTTAAAGGGTTTTTCTTTGTTTTCTTTGTAGGTATTAGAACATTATTGTGATTTTTTTGTATTCCTTGATAACCACTATCAACTATTAATTTGGTATTTTTTAAAATTGGGATTTTTGATTCTTTAAATAAAGCATAATCATGTTTTTTTCCGAGCGAAAAACTTGTTGCAATAATTTTTTTGGTTTCTTGTTCGATAATTACTTGTGTTTTGATCGTGTGTTTTTTCTTTTTACCAGAATAAGATTGTTTTTGTCTTTTTTTGGGCGTTGGATTGGAGTTTCGGTAGCATCAATAATAATAGTTTTATCATTAAAATAATCATTTATTAGTGCTTTTTTACCAGCAAGTTGTTGAAAATCAGAGTTTTTAATTAAAATATCTTCAATTCACTTAATATTACGATAACAATTAGCCTCACTAATATCAAAACTTTTACCAAGATGAAAATAAGTCTGATATTCTCGTCAATATAATAAAGTCATCAATAATCTATTTTCTAATGATAATTTATTAGTTTTACCACCTTTTTTAAATTTTTCTATTTCAGCAACTTTTAAAATATCTAACATTTTATTAAAAGTGGATTTTTTTATTCCTGTTAATCTTAACCATTCTCTATCATTAAGAGTATTAAATTTATTATTGTTCATATTTTTATGTCCTCATAAATTATATTTTATAATAATATTTTAATAAAAAAGGGTATCGCAAGAAGTCTAATAAAAAAACTATTATTTTACAATAATAGTTTCCTTAATAACATTAATCTTGTTGTTGATTAATGATAATTGGTCGTGATTTATCGATTTCATATTTACCCACTAAAATTAAAATTCCACCGATTAAAAATGAAAATAATAACGAAACAATTCCAGCAGCAATGTGTGATTCTGCTTTACCCTTTAAAACACTGGTGCACAATATTATTGGGGCAATTTGAACTGACCCAATTATTAAGTACATAATTCCAGCCATTGCCCCAAAACCAGCAAAGTAACCAGTTGTCATAACAAAAGCTAATAATGCACAAAGAACAAAAAACCCTAATAAAATTGATGATATAACAATCGATAAAATACAACCAGCACGACATAGATTATCTGGTTTTTTTCCTTCAAAAGAACCTTCTGAATTTCCATAGATATAATTTTGATCCATTTATATTAGACTTCTTGCGATACCCTTTTTTATTAAAATATTATTATAAAATATAATTTATGAGGACATAAAAATATGAACAATAATAAATTTAATACTCTTAATGATAGAGAATGGTTAAGATTAACAGGAATAAAAAAATCCACTTTTAATAAAATGTTAGATATTTTAAAAGTTGCTGAAATAGAAAAATTTAAAAAAGGTGGTAAAACTAATAAATTATCATTAGAAAATAGATTATTGATGACTTTATTATATTGACGAGAATATCAGACTTATTTTCATCTTGGTAAAAGTTTTGATATTAGTGAGGCTAATTGTTATCGTAATATTAAGTGAATTGAAGATATTTTAATTAAAAACTCTGATTTTCAACAACTTGCTGGTAAAAAAGCACTAATAAATGATTATTTTAATGATAAAACTATTATTATTGATGCTACCGAAACTCCAATCCAACGCCCAAAAAAAGACAAAAACAATCTTATTCTGGTAAAAAGAAAAAACACACGATCAAAACACAAGTAATTATCGAACAAGAAACCAAAAAAATTATTGCAACAAGTTTTTCGCTCGGAAAAAAACATGATTATGCTTTATTTAAAGAATCAAAAATCCCAATTTTAAAAAATACCAAATTAATAGTTGATAGTGGTTATCAAGGAATACAAAAAAATCACAATAATGTTCTAATACCTACAAAGAAAACANNAAAACCCTTTAAACAAAGAACAAAAGCAATATAATAGACTAGTTTCAAAAATGAGAATTATTATTGAAAATATTTTTGCTATTCTTAAAAAATTTAAAATTATTACAGAAAAATATCGTAATCGAAGAAAAAGATTTGGTTTAAGATTTAATTTAATTGCCTCAATTTATAATTTACAATTATTATATTTAACATAAAATATTTATTTAAAATTAAATAATTTAAATAATAAATTAATTTTTCGTTGTGGAAAAATATTAAATTTTTAAATAAAAAACATAATTAATTAAAATTATATTTTTCTATTAGTATCTTTTTTACAAATATTTGCAATTTTTTAACAAGTAATGCAAGAAGTCTATTTAATATTCTCCTTTCAATATTTTCTAATTTATAAATTAAAAGTTTAACTTATTGTTACTCTATTTTTTTACTTATTATTTTTCAATATTAGTTAAAGAACGAGGTCAGAACAATTTAAACAATTGATGTAAATTAGTTTTCCATAATTAATTTGTAATCAAATGTTTGAGACAATTAAATCATAACATTTTAACACTAAAAAAGCAATATTTTATTCCTTTAATTTATAAAATATTGCTTTTTATTTAAATAATATTTTTTTGAAACAACGGGATTAAATATGACAATCAAAGCCATGATATAATTTATCTTCTTTAAAGATTTCTTTTATATCATATTTTTGGCGATAATCTTTTACATCCCCAGTTTCAATCGCTTTAATTGCTGCACACGCCATTGCATGTGAACTACATAAAGTAATTTGAGGAACATTACCACTATTTAACGGTTCATGATACAATGCCCCTGTTAACATTTCATTTAGGCCAAAACCAGGACATTCTCCTTTTAAAATTCCCTGTTGTACTCGAAAATCAGAAATAATTGGGAAGAGATATTTTTTCTTATTATGAATTGCTTGTTCGACGATTAATCCAAATTCCATATGAGTCCCAGAATCTCATCCATCTAACTCAAAAATGACATAATCAGCGGTGGTTAAACCAGCATAATCTAAGTCAAAAATTGCTTTATTAGTTGGACGGACGGTTTGATTTGTTTCAAAATCAACTGGATTTCCAATAATAAAATCAGGAAACATTGCTCGTAACCGATCCCCTTCTACTTTTCGGGTATTTCATTGTGCTTCAGTAAACATGCTTCCAGCATTATAAATTACTTTTTTATTATCTTGCATTATTATCCTCCTTCTTGGTTAATTGTGCTAATTATTGTTTTTATTTTTTCTTGTTCAAAAATTTTATTATTAATATCACCCGTTACAAAAGCCCCAACTGCTACTAAGTCATACCCTAGCGTTTTTGCTTCTTTTAAATTTGTTAAATTAATTCCCCCTGAAGCCATATATGTTTTTGTTGGAAAAAAGGTTTTTAAAGTTTGAATAAAATTTAATTTAAAAGCAGTCGCTGGAAAAATCTTAATAATTTCTCAATCAGCATTAACAATATTCGTCACTTCCTGTAAGGTCATTGCTCCTGGAATATACAATAATCCTTTGCGATGACAAAATTCACTAACTGTCGGGTTAAAAACAGGGCCAACTAAAAATTGTGCTCCTGCTTCAGCTGCTAAGATTGCTTCTGCTAATGTTAAAACGGTTCCAGCGCCAACTAAAATTGTTGGATATTTTTTTCGTAATGCTTTAATTAATAATTCAACCTTTGGAATTGTAAAAGTTAATTCTAAACATGTCACTTGCAAATTGATTAACATTTCACAAATTTGCTGGGCAACATTATAATCTTGATTACGAATAACATAAAAAACTTTCTGTTCTAAAATTTTGGGTAAATCATTCATTACTTAACCTAAATATTTTTCAATTCTTTGAATAATCGTGTCTTGATCTAAGCATTTGTACTTAATAACAGCATCAGCACTTCCTGATAAACCATAATCATCAACACCAATTACTAAACCAGTTTTACCAACAAATTTGTATCAAACATAGTCATTAGAAAACTCAATTGCAATTACTTTTGGAAAGTCTTTTGGAATTACGCTTTCTTGATAAGCAATTGGTTGCTGGTCAAATAATTCAACCGATGGCATTGAAACCACCCGAATATTTGCTTTCATTGTCTTAGCCGCATTAATTGCAATTGGGACTTCGGTTCCTGTTGCAATAATAATTGCCGTTAATGGTTTTGTCTTGTCTTCTTCAACAACAATATATCCTCCCTGCAATGTTTTTTTATAACAAGTTGTAGCTAACTGATAAGGGGTATCTTGGCGCGATAAAATTAATGCTGAAGGCGTTTTTTTTGTTTCAACAACAAGTTTTAAACAACCAATTGCTTCATTAATATCAGCGGGACGTAAAACGTTTAAATTCGGACAATTTCGTAACATTGCTAATTGTTCAACTGGCTGGTGCGACTTACCATCAAAACCAACCCCAATTGAGTCATGTGAAAAAGCAAAAATAACCGGTAAATTTTGAATACATGCCATTCTAATGCACGGTTTCATATAATCAGAAAAAATTAAAAACGTTGAATTAAATCCTTTTAATCCTTGATGTAATTCAATTCCAATGCTAATTGTCCCGGCGGCAAATTCCCGAACCCCAAAATGAATATTATTATTTTGGGGTGTCTTAATTGTTCATGAACCATTATAACCAATAATCTTTGTCGCTGTTCCCAAATCAGCACTACCACCAAACATATTATTAGGACATTTTTGTTGATAATATTTAAAAACATCCCCCATAATAATTCTTGTTCCTGCTTTTTTATTTTGATCAGTTGTTAAAAAGGATTTAAAAGCATCAAATTCAACAGTCGGAGCAGCAAATAATTGCTTGAATTCCTCGGGAAAAGCAGTTTGATAAGCTTTTAATTTTTTTGCTCATGTTTGGTATGTTTCTTGACCGCGTTTAATAAAAGCATCCTTTCAATAAGTTTTAACATCTGGGTCAACATAAAATTGCGGATGTTCAAAATCATAAAAGGTTTGCACTTGTTGCATTTCTTCTGCTGTAAACGGTGATGAATGCATTGGTGAGCCTTGTTTTGGATGCCCATAACCAATAATTGTTTTACACTCAATTAAAGTTGGCTTATCACTTTTTTGCGCTGCTGTGATTGCCTTTTTAATTGCTGTTAAATCTTCATCAGCATTATCAACGCGAATATAATTTCAATTTTGTGCTTCAAAAAATTTTTGATAATTTACTTTTAAAACTTCATCACACTTGGTATCTAATTGACAATCATTTGAATCATACAACATAATTAATTTATTTAACTTTCATACTCCAGCTAACTGGATTGCCTCAAGAGCACCCCCCTCTTGTAAATCACCATCACTACACAAAACATAAGTATAATGATCAATAATGTCATGTCCTGATTTATTAAACTTAGCAGCTAAATGTTGTTCTGCTAATGCCATTCCAACGCCATAACCAACACCTTGGCCTAATGGTCCCGATGAATTATCAACCCCTGGGGTTACACCATATTCAGGGTGCGCTGGGGTTTTTGAATTAATATGGCGATAATTTTTTAAATCATCAATTGATAAATCATAACCTGCAAAATGTAAAATTGCATATTGAAGCGTTGACGCATGTCCTGGCGATAGCACAAAACGGTCACGATTAATTCAATCGGGGACAGCTGGATTAGCAATTAAATTGTTTAAATAAATTGCTTGCATCATTGGCGCTGCACTTAAAACAATCCCTGGATGGCCAGTTTTATTATAGATAATTGGATCTAAGCCTAAAATTCGTAAATTACTTAAGCTTTTTGTTTCAATATTATTATTTGTATCTTTCATTTCGTTTTCCTCCTAATAAATTTAAAATATCAACGATAATTATTTTTAAATTAAACAAGGAACTTTATTATCTATCATTAATAATTTCTGCATAATAAAGGTCATTTTTTCTGCAAAATTATCGTTATCAGCATCAACAACAATGAAATGATAATCATCCTTTAATTCATGATATAAGACCTCATATTGTTCATTTAATTTTTCCCAATAATGGTATGGCGTTTCTAATTCTAATACGCGGCCACGCTTATTAATCCGTTCAACAGCTTTTGCTGTTGAAACTTTTAAATAAATAATGACATCAAACCCTAATTTTTGTTTTAAAATTGGTGTAATAACATTTTGAAAAAAACGATTGTAAACTTTAAAATCAACATCATTCATAATTTCTAACAAATGTGAAACCCGAACAAAAACCGGATCTTCTAAAATCGTGCGATCAAAAACAGTATCTTCTAAATTATCAATTTCAAAAAATTGTTCAATTCTGGTTGTCAACATGTAAATTTGCATTTTAAAGGCAAATCCTTTCATGTCCTGATAAAAATCATTAAAATATGGGTTTTCTTCTAAGGGTTCTTTAAATAAATTATAATTTAACTGTTGACATAACGTCTCACTAACTTTTGTTTTCCCAGCACCAACAGTTCCAAAAACAGCAATTTTCATTTCTTCTCCTCCGTTAGGTTATTTCATTAATTGCACTTCCGTTGTTAACGCCAATTGCACCATTACCATAAAATTATTTTGGCGTTCCATTGCTGAAGCTGCTTGTTTTGTAACAAGGTTATCAGAAATAGTTAGCAATGTTGCTGCTTGTTTTTTGGTCACAATTGCATTTGCAAACAAGGCATATGATTCCATTTCAACAACATCTAGATTATGTTCTTTCGTAAATGATAACGACTCATCATAGCGATAAAAAACATCAGCAGCATGGGCAGTACCAGTATGTGTTTTGATTCCTTGCTTTAACGCTACCTCTTCAATCGTATTGAATAATTTTTCACTTGCTGGAATTAGATGAGAATCTATATTAGCAGCAATTTTGGCATAATTACTTTCACCAAACGCTTCGCGAACATTGAAAATATCATATAGTTCAAACTCTGATTTATAACTACCCGCTGAACCAATGCGAATAATATAATCAACATCATAAAATTTAAATAATTCATAGGAATAAATTCCAATACTTGGACAACCCATCCCACTTCCAGCAATTGTAATTTCAATATCTTGATATTTTCCTGTATACATAAACATATTTCGAACCTCATTGACTAATTTGTAATCGGTCAAATATTTTTCCGCAATTGCTTTTGCTCGTAACGGATCACCGGGCATTAAAACAACTTTTGCAATATCCGTTGGTTTTGCATTAATATGTGGTGTCATTTTTTTATTTCCTTCCTTTTGTACCTTTATTGGACTAACGATCCTATTAATGAGATTATTATTTAAAATACTTTTTCTTAAAAATAAATTTAAACAAAACGAAAAGGAATATTTTAATATATTCATATAAGTGATGTTTAATTAACAGTTTTA
>NZ_JXYY01000036.1:0-13687 GCF_016082235.1 Spiroplasma sp. hyd1 | reverse complement strand
TANTTTATTTTCTTTTAAACAAGAAGCAGGATGATATAATAGCAATTGAGATTATAATGGTAGTGATAAAATTAATGCTAATGGAGGAGGCTATGATGGAACTTTTATTTTTGGTAAAGCAAGATTCCATTATACACCATTTTATCATTATGGGGATAAAACTTCTATTCAAAAAAAATAATTAATATAAATTATTAATTATTTTTTTAACCGCATTATTTTTAGGATTGGTTGTAATATTTCCGGTTGCTAAATCAGATTTTCCTTTAAAATCATAAGGTTTTTCAGTTCCTTTAAATAAACGAACAATATTTTGATGGTGTTTAAAAATTAAGAAAATCGCACTTAAAGTAATAACAATATTAATTAATGCTAAACTATCATAATAATTATTATAATTAACATAATGTAAGTAATTCATTCAAACAACATGTGAGTTTTGTAGTAAATCACCATTAAAATTAATAACATTAATTCCGCTTAATTGAGGAATTCAACATAAAGCACCGGTAAATAAAGCCGCTAAAATTGAAGAAACAGAAACACGTTTTCAAATAAAGATTGTAGTTCATCAGACGATAGTTGCAATTAAAAAATAGTAGGGATTAGTCATCCATAATAGTCCTAAAAAAGAAGAAACTGTTTTTCCTCCTTTAAACTTATAATAAATTGGATAAGAATGTCCAATTAAGACAAAGAAAGCTGGAACATAATAACTAGTTGAACCAAAATTAACACCGTTAATATTAATACAACTAATCCCAAACGCAATAAACATTGTTATTGTTACTTTTAGCATGTCCAAAAACATAATACCAAAACCTCATTTTTTCCCTAAGACACGACTAGTATTTGTGGCTCCAGCATTTTTTGAATGATATTCTCGAACGTCAATTTTATAAAGGGTTTTACTAATAAAAATGGATCAACTAAAAGACCCAATTAAGTACCCAATGATTGCAGCAATTACTGTTCCTACATATCCGTATAATGTCATTTCGTCACCTCTCTTTTACTATTATTATAGTATATTAGAAATAATTTTGTAAATAATTGTAAATAAAACTAGTATAATATATGATAGTTATAGTAAAAAATTAGAATTAAAAGGAATGATTAAAATATGAGTACAGAAAATAAAACTTTAAAATATGATGAATCATCAATTCAAATTCTAGAAGGATTAGATGCAGTTCGTAAGCGTCCGGGAATGTATATTGGGTCAACTGATGTGCGGGGGTTACATCATTTAGTTTGAGAAATTGTTGATAACTCAATTGATGAAGCATTAGCAGGGTATTGTACCGAAATTAATGTTACTATTCATAAAAATAATGCCGTTACCGTTCATGATAATGGGCGTGGTGTGCCAACAGGAAAACATACTTCGGGAAAATCAACCCCAGAAATTATTTTTTCAGTTCTGCATGCTGGAGGAAAATTTGGTGGTGATGGGTATAAAACATCGGGAGGATTACATGGTGTTGGTTCTTCTGTTGTTAATGCCTTATCATCAGTTTTTGATGTTAAAATTTATCGTGATACAAAAATTTGACACATTAAATTTGGTAATGGTGGGCAAGTAAAACAACCATTAACAGAAATTGGAACAACAAATGAAACAGGAACAACTATCACTTTTTTACCTGATTCAAAAATTTTTAAAGTAATTGATTTTTCATTTACAACCATTTCAGAACGAATTCGTGAATCAGCATTTTTAAATAGTGGTGTTAAAATTACATTAACAGATGAACGTGCGGATAAAACAGTTGAGTATCTATTTAATAATGGGTTAGAAGAATTTATTACTTATATGAATGAGGGGAAAAAAAGCATTACCCCAATTGTAATGATGAAAGGCCTTGAAAAAGAAATTGAAGTTGAAGTTGCTTTACAATATTCAACTGAATTTAATGAAAATTTACTTAGTTTTGCTAACAATGTTAAAACAAGTGAAGGAGGAAGCCATGTTGTTGGGTTCCGTAGTGGTTTAACAAAGGTTATTAATGATTATGCGCGAAAAGAAGGATTATTAAAAGAAAAGGATAAAAACTTAGATTCAACTGATACGCGAGAAGGTTTAACAGCAATTATTTCGGTAAAAGTTCCAGAAAGTTTAATTCAATATGAAGGACAAACAAAAGGGAAATTAGGGACTTATGATGCTCGAGCAGCAGTAGAAATAATTGTCACAAAACAATTTGGGTTTTGATTAACAGAAAATAAAACAAGTGCTTATGCTATTATTGAAAAAGCGTTATTAGCACGGAATGTTCGTGAAGAAGCTCGTAAAGCCCGGGAAGCGGCACGAAATAATAAAAAACGAGGAAATAGTGACCGATTATTAACTGGAAAATTAACACCAGCCCAAAACCGCAATAAATTAAATAATGAAATCTTTTTAGTGGAAGGGGACTCAGCGGGAGGAAGTGCTAAATTAGGGCGTGACCGTCGCTTTCAAGCAATTTTACCATTACGTGGAAAAGTAATTAATGCTGAAAAAGCAAAATTACAAGACTTAATGAATAATGAAGAAATTAATGTAATGATTAATGCAATTGGTGCTGGAGTTGGAAATGCCTTTGACATTGAAGATGCCAATTATGGAAAAGTAATTATTATGACTGATGCTGATACTGATGGAGCGCATATTCAAACCTTATTATTAACATTCTTTTATCGCTATATGCGCCCATTAATTGAAAATCATCGGGTTTATATTGCGTTGCCACCACTATTTAAAATCTTAAATACTAAGAATAAAAGAATTGATTATGCTTGAGATGAAAATGAACTAAGAATAAAATTAAACACCTTAAAAGATAAGTTTGAATTACAACGCTACAAAGGCTTAGGGGAAATGAATGCTGAGCAATTGTGAGAAACAACAATGGACCCTGAAACACGCCAATTAATTTTAGTAACAATTGATGATGCTCTTATGGCAGAACGACGAATTGTAACTTTAATGGGTGATGATGCTAGAAAACGAAAAAACTGAATTGATGAAAATGTTAAGTTTACGTTAGAAGATGATTTTCAAACAATTATTAATCAATAAAGGTTATGATGTTACTACCAGCAATTAAAACATTAATTACTGATTTAAATCAAACGAATGTAAAACTTAGCCAATATCAAAATTTTCAGTTATGAATTATTAACCTTAAAGAAAAAGAAGATATTATCACATTAGAATTATTAACATCAAATAATAGTGATGATAGCGATTATCAAGTTGTTAATGCAATTGACATCGCATCTGATGATCACGACACGTTAACTTGATGTTATGCAATCTTAGATTTAACAAAACAACAAACAATAACAAAAGAAGCCTTTTGAAGTAAAGTTACTGAACAACAACAAAAACTTTATGTGTTAGAGGAAAGTAGTGGCATCTATGTCTTAACAAAGAAAGGCGTTAATTTTTTTAAAGATACTACGATTGAAGAGGAATTAAATTACTATAATTATAATATTTTAACAATCTTAATATCATTACGAAAGATTAATGATGCTCCTAATTTAGAACCAAGAAAAGATCATGGGCAAATAAACTTTATTGGAGAAAATAAGAAGAATTTAATAATAATGAAAACAACAAGTTATAAATTAATGTTAATTGAGGGTTGCCTTGTTTATCAATGTGAAGTTGATTGGACAGCACAAAAGGGTAATTATTTAATTAAAACAAATGCTACCATTTATGATCAAACTAACTTTGTAATGACAAACAATGAAAAAATGCTATCCCAATTGTTCGATTTAACGAGGTTAATGAATATGGTTAATGAACGAACATTAGAATATTATCGAACATTATTATTGTTGAAACATCAACAACAACTATTTGTTTATGATAAACAATCAGATTGTTGAACCTTAACAATCCTAGGGCAGAAATTATTTTATCAAATTGATTATCCAAAATTTGTCATTAATCCCAATATGATGAAATTTAAGTTAGAGAAAGGAATATAAAAATGAGCAATAGCGAAAAAACAAATGAATTAATTTATACCTTAAATGATATTATGGCTGAACGTTTTGGCCGTTATGCAAAATATATCATTCAGGATCGTGCTTTGCCTGATGTTCGTGATGGTTTAAAACCGGTGCAACGGCGAATTTTATTTGCAATGAATGAATTACGGTTAACTTTTAATAGTAGTTATAAAAAATCAGCACGGATTGTTGGGGAAGTAATTGGGAAGTATCATCCACATGGTGATACTTCAGTTTATGATGCTATGGTCCGCTTATCACAGAATTGAAAAGTTCGTTATCCCTTAATTGATATGCATGGTAATAACGGTTCAATTGATGGTGACCCGGCGGCGGCAATGCGTTATACGGAAACACGATTAAGTGAAATTTCATCATTTTTATTACAAGATCTTGATAAAAAAACAGTTGCTTTTGCTCCCAATTTTGATGATTCTGAACAAGAACCAGTTGTATTACCAGCATTATTCCCAAATTTATTAGTTAATGGTTCAACGGGGATTGCCGCTGGATATGCGACAAATATTCCACCACATAATTTACATGAGATCATTGATGCAACAATTCATTTTATTAAAAAACCAAAAAGTAAAATTACTGAGTTAATTAAATATGTTAAAGGACCAGATTTTCCAACCGGAGGAATTATTCAAGGTAAAAATGGGATTTTAGAAGCTTATCGAACCGGAAAAGGTAAAATTATTATTCGAAGTAAAATTAAAAATGAAAACAATGCCTTAGTTATTACTGAAATTCCATATGAAGTTGTTAAACAAGACTTAGTTAAAAAAATTGATGATATTAAATATAATGAACCAGGGTTAAATATTAAAGAAGTTCGTGATGAAACTGATCGTGAAGGATTACGAATTGTGGTTGAACTAGGTAAACAAGCTAATTTTGAAATTGTTCGTAAATTTTTATTAAAAAATACTAATTTACAAGTATCATATAATTTTAATGTTGTTGGAATTGCTAAAAAACAACCATTACAATTAGGATTAAAAGAGATTTTAACTTATTATGTTGAACATCAGCACGAAGTTGTCACTAATCGTTCCCAATTTGAATTAGCTCGTGCGGAAAAACGATCAGAAATTGTCGCGGGATTAATTAAAACCATTAGTATTTTAGATGCAGTTATTACCACAATTCGCCATTCAAAAGACCGTACTGATGCGATAAATAACTTAGTTGCTAAGTTTGTCTTTAGTAAATTGCAAGCAGAATCAATTGTACAATTACGTTTATACCGTTTAACTTCAACTGATATTTTACAATTAGAAGCAGAACAAAAAGAATTAATTGCGACAATTGCTGATTTAAAAGCAATTTTAAGTGATATTAATAAATTAAACCATGTTATTATTCGGCAATTAGAATTAATTAAAAAAAGATTTCATAGTCCTCGTCGTAGCATTATTGAAGATGAAATCGAAGCAATTGAAATTGAAAAAACCGAAACAATTATTGAAAAAAATTTAAATATTTGAATTTCACGGGATGGTTATTTAAAAGCCTTAGAAAATAACCAACTGGTAAAATTAACAACAGAAGAATTTAAACGTAAACCAGGTGATTTATGAATTGCTGATTTTCAAGCTAATAGTTTAGATAAAATTTTATTAATTACTTCAAAAGGGAATTATGTTATTATTCCTGTTTATAAAATTAAATCCGTTCGAATTAAAGATATTGGTGAACATGTTAACACGATTTCCGAATTACCAGGAGAAGAAAAGATTATTAGTGCCTTTTTACTAAATGATTTTAATAAACCAGAACAATATATTATGTTAGCAACAAAAAATGGGATGATTAAAAAAACAGCAGTAAAAGATTTTGAAGCAACAAGAATTAGTAAAGCAATTAAAGCGATTAATTTAAAAGGCGATGATGAAGTTGTTGCCAGTCAATTAGTTGATAAACATTTATATGTTGTTGTAACAACAGTGAATGGGTTTATTGTGAAATATAAAGCAAAAGAAATTCCAGCGTTAGGATTACGAACAGCCGGGGTTAAGTCAATTAATTTACGAGATGATACTGTTGTTGGTGCTGGATATTGTAAAGAAGATACACTTGTTTTTATTACAAATCTTAATGCTGGAAAGAAAATTACAATAAAAGAACTACCATCATCAACACGACCAGTTAAAGGAACAAGAATGTTTAAAGTTAATAAAAAAGTAACTGAAGTAGTAAAATGAATTTTTCTGGCAAAACAGCATGATACCTTACACATGTTAAATCAGCAAGATGAAATTATGTTGTTTAATACTGATAAATTAAATGTTCATAAATTAGAACGTTCAACAGATCCATTAGGTGTTGAAAACATTGTTGATATTGTGATTCCACAATATTATAATTTAAAAATAATTCATTCGAGAAAAATGGTTGAACATCATAGCGAAAAACCAGCAAAAAGTCATCTTTTTCATTATGACCAGAAAAAACAACATCATAATGTTAAACCAGTAGATGATATAACTAAAACAGTTAATTCTACGGTTAATAAGTCAGCTCCGGACCAAAAAAGTAAAGAAAAAACAAATTCTCTAAATGATAGTAATAACGATGATGAAACTGACCTCGTTGTTAAAGCAAACCTAGTTTTAGAACCTATAGAATCTATCATTGAACCAAAAGAAGTAGGATCAGCACCAATTGAACTTGTTGAAATCAAGGTAGATTTAATAACAAATGAGATCCAAAAACAGCAAGAAAAACCAAGTGCTGAATTAAAAATAACCGAACCAATTCAAAAACATATTACAACACAAAAAGCGAAACCAAATCTTGGTAAAGTAGTTACAACTGTTGAGACTTTAATTAAAGATAAAAAAATTAAGACATCGGAAAATAAAAACTTCAATAAATTATCACCAACCCCACCAAAAAAAGACCCGCGCTTAGCACGATTAAAAGCAATTGAAAAAGCACCACCAGGAACAATCATTGTTGGGTTGAAAGATGTGAAAACGAAGAATCAACAGCAAACAATGCAAAAAGTTGATTTTACAAAACCAAAAAAGAAACGAATTGATAAAAATAAATTTAAAAAAGATTTAGAAATTGAAGAAACAAAAGAATTAAAAATAACAATGTATGATCTTCTTGATAAAGATAAAATATAATAAAAATCAGTCAAATTTTGACTGATTTTTATTATATAATTTTAATAATCTAATAAATAGAAATGGGAGCGATTAGAAATGACTAATTTAACAGAAGACTTTTTAGTTAAAGGCGTTAATATTAATAAATTTTATCGCAAACAACATGTTTTAAAAAATGTTAATTTAACGGTTAAAAAAGGCGATCGAATTGGAATTGTTGGTCCAAATGGAACAGGGAAAACAACTTTATGTGAGATTCTCGCCCAACTTCGTCGTGTTTCTGATGGAACTAGTGAAAAGAAATTTGGGGTTCGGATTGGGATGCAATTACAAGAATCAAAATATCCGAAAGGAGTTACTGGTTATGACATTCTAAACTTATATTTAAAAGCTTATAACTTACTTATTTCACCAAACGAAATTTATCAATTGCTATTAGATTTACAAATAGAAAAAATAATGAATAAAGACATCAGCAAATTATCAGGAGGACAACAACAAAAAATTAATATTTTATTAGCCTTAATTGTTGACCCTGATTTAATTATTCTTGATGAATTAGCAACAGGATTAGATTTAGAAATTAAAGATAAAATATATGAAATATTAAGCACCTTCTTAGCAAATAAGGATAAGGCATTATTATTAATTTCACATAATATGGAAGAAATTGAAAAATTTTGTGACACTTTAATTTTTATGGTTCATGGTGAAATTACAAAAATATCAAAAGTTCATGATGTTATTAGTGAATATGGTAGCGTTGAAAAATGTGTCAAAAATCAGTTTAAAGAATATCAAATTGGTGCTTATAACCAAGATTATAGAACAGGAGCAATGGAAAATGACAAATGAGCAAAAAACTGAGCAAAATACATCGATAAAAACAAAAAATAATTGCTTAGTTAGTGAAAAAATTAATTTATTTGCACTATATAGTTTTTTTCTAAATTATTTACGTCGTCAAAAATTAGTCTTAGCTTTTGCGGTTGTTATTATTCCAATTGGAATTTTGTGTCAAGCGATTTTTGCTAATCGCCATGGTCCGGAAGTAATGGCCTTATCAATTGGGATTACGTTTATTGCAACTGGTACTAGTGTTGCAATGTATATGATGATGGGATTTTTAATTGATTTAAAAATGTCTGTTGTTTATAAACGAATTGGATTATTAGAAATTAAACCCTTTGGGTTTATTGTCATTGTTTATGTCTATTGTTTTACTTTGGTATTAATTGCTGATTTATTAGTGTTAATCGCTAGTTTTATTATTACTGCTGCGTTAAAAATTAATTTTGGAACGGTTTATAATTTTGTTGTTTTCATCTTTTTCTTTATTTCAATTTTTATTACTGCTTTAGCAATTAGTTTAATGATGATTGCTGTTATTTTAATAAATTCACGAACTGTCCAATCATTAGTAACCGGAATCTTTAGTATTTTATTTGTTGGGGGCGCATTTATTATCGCTGCTTTTATTCCAGTTTTATTTGGTGGTGATTATAAATACGCCTTATTGTCTTTTACGGGCTTAAGTATTAGTTTAGGGATTATTCTGGATTCAATTCTTTTAACAGGGCTTTTAACATGGTTAATTATGAGGATTTTCCGGTGAGATAATTAAAATATTGCGAAAAAGAAGGTAAAATTAATTGGCAAAAGGAGATTATTTTGCTATGATATACTTGTTGCAAAATTTAGCAAAGAATTATGTTTGAACAGAAAAGAGGAATAAATAAATGCGTGAAGGAATAATTTTGCGTTGTGATCAATGTAAAGAAGAAAACTATATTGCAAAACGTGATAAAAAGAAACAACAAGAAAAGTTAGAAGTAAAAAAATATTGTTCAAAATGTAACCAACATACTTTACATAAAGAAAAAAAATAGTTCCTAACCAGGAACTATTTTTTTATGATTTAGTTATTAAGCAATTTTGTGTTATGATTATTAAGAACAAAATCTGATAAACAAAAATAATCAATAAGGAGTAAACAATAATGATTCGACGTGCAACAATCTTAGATCAAAACCAAATTGAAGAATTACGCCAAAAAGCATTGAGTAAAGTTAGCATTGAAGATTATAGTTTGTTACAACAAAGAGCAATTTTAGAACAATGAAAAGATGAAGACTTTTGTAAAGTGCTAAGTGAAGAAGAAGGTTATGTTATTGTCTTTGACAATAAAATTTTAGCTTTTGGATCATATCATGCGGAACAAAATCAAATTACTCAATTGTATGTTGACCCCGAATATCAAGGATGATATTTTGGTAAAAAACTATTACAACAATTAGAAACAGTTGCTCAAACAAATGGTTTTTTAGATATTACTGTTAATGCTTATTTACCAACTGTTGCTTTTTTCAAAAACATCATTATAGTGCCATTAAAAAGAATTTACACCAGTATCAAGACCAAGAAGTTATCACATTTTTTATGAAAAAATACTTTTAATCTAACGAAAAGCGGGTATAATTTTACCATAGAACAAAGGAAGGATTTATTGATGTTGACAAATGGAAATTTAGATGCAAAAACATTAAAAACATTTAATTTTTTAAATTCTTTGAAATTAAATTTTCTTTCAATTGAACGAATTTTAAAAATGAAAACAGAATTAACATTTGACCAAAAAACAGTAATTCTTGGTTTACTTCGAAAACAACATAATATGAAAACTAACCTTTATCGTCATTATCAACCTGTAAAACAGCACAAGCCACGTCGGATTGCAAAACCAAAAGGACAACAAGTAACAAAAAAAGTAGCAAAAACAACAGGAAAACAAACAGAAACAGCAAAAAACAAACAGAAACAGCAAAAAACAAACGCCAAATTCATATTACAAATATTAGAAAAACGCATTTGTTTCCGCGGCAAAATAATCTGTTAGAATTAACAAAACAAAAGATTAACGCATTACGAAATGCTGTTCATACTTACAACCGGATGGGACAAGGCGCTATTAAATGACAAAATCCGTATTATACTAGTTTTCGATTAAAACAAGAAAATAATACTAAACGTCATAAAAATTTATAAAATGATTTTAAGTTATTAAAATCATTTTTTATTTTTACTAGGTTAATGCCTTAAAATCGTGATGTTTTTTATTAATAATTTTTAAATTACAGATTATCAATTAATAATTAATATCAAATTTAATATGTCAAATCAATATTTTTCAGGTATAATAATTATTAAAGCAAATGAACAGAAAGGTTAAATACTATGGAAGAATATATATCCCAGTACAATAACAACCTAGAATCTTCTTTACAAACTAATTTTGAAATTGGTTTAACAACTGACGAAGTTATCGTTCGTCAAAAACAATATGGTAAAAATGAGTTACCAAAAGGAAAAGTAACGCCATGATATGTTATTTTTGGAAAAGCTTTAATTGAGCCAATTCAATTAATTTTAATTGCGGCGGCAGTTATTTCTGTTATTGCTCCATTAGTTGGGAATAATTGAAAATTAAAAGGAGCATATTTTGTTGATTTTACGGTAATTGGAGCTATCGTTATTCTTGATGCAATCTTAGAAACGGTGCAAACAGTAAAAGCCCGTAAATCAATGGTCGCATTAAAATCGCTTTCTAAACCAAAAGCCGTTGTAATTCGAAATGATCTACAACAAGAAATTCCCGCCCATGAGTTAACTGTTGGTGATATTGTTATTTTAGAAGCTGGAAAATATGTCCCAGCTGAATTACGAATTATTGAACAATCAGATGTTTTTATTGATGAAGCAATTTTAACTGGTGAAAGTGTCCCAGTTCATAAAACAGCTAAACCGATTGAATCAACAACAATTTTAGCAGAAATGAAAAACATTGCTTTTATGTCAACTTTTATTACGGCTGGTCGTGCGGTTGGGGTTGTGATTAAAGTTGGGCAACAAACCCAAATTGGAAAAATTGCGACAACTATTAACGAAACAGAAGAAAGTCCAACAAATTTAGAAAAAAAACTAACAAAATTTTCATATTGAATTGCAGGATTAAGTTTTATTATTGCAATTATTATTTTCATTGCGTTATATTTTAGTGGCAATAAAAGTGGTTGAACAAACTATTTAATGGTTGCCATTACTTTAGCAATTGGGGTTATTCCAGAATCATTGGCCGCTGTTGTTTCAATTACCTTATCATTTTCCACAAAACGAATGGCAAAACAAAATGTTATTGTCAAAAAACTAGCTAGTATGGAAACACTAGGTAGTGTTAATGTTATTTGTACCGATAAAACTGGGACTTTAACAGAAAATAAAATGACAGTAAAAAAAGTCATTATGAATAATAATATAACTACTGCTGAAACATACCAAGGTGTTAATCATGATCAACACCAAGATTTATTTTTAAAAGCACTGGTGCTATGTAATGATAGTGTTAATGAAGATAAAGAACGAATTGGTGATCCAACCGAATTAGCATTAGTTGATTATGCTGAATTATTTGCATATGATGAACAAGATTCGCGTGACAAATGAGAACGGATTGATGAAGTTCCGTTTGATTCAGAACGAAAACTAATGTCAACATTAAATGTCATTGATGGTGTCAGTACGACTTTTACAAAAGGAGCATTAGATAGTTTATTACAATATTGTGATCGCATTATGATTGAAAATAAAATTTTAACACTAACGGATGAACATAAAGCAGAATTATTAAGATTAGCTGATGATTTATCAACCCAAGCATTACGAGTGTTAGCGTTTGCTTATAACACTAATTTTGATGATGAACAAGACCCCGAAGCATTAGAAAATAATTTAATTTTTTTAGGAGCAGTTGGAATGATTGACCCTGTTCGGCGCTCAGCAGTTGAGGCTGTTAAGAAAGCACATGCTGCTGGGATTGAAGTTGTCATGATTACTGGTGATTATGCAACAACAGCCTTAGCAATTGCGAAAGAATTAGATTTAGCTTATTCTGAATATGAAGTGATTTCTTCAGAACAATTAAATGAAATGAGCGATAAACAGTTAATTCGGATCATTGATAAAATTAAGGTTTTTGCCCGAGTTAATCCCGAACATAAAGTCCGCATTGTCAATATTTTGCAACAAAAAAAATATTTAGTGTCAATGACTGGTGATGGGGTTAATGATGCTCCCAGTTTAGTTAAAGCTGATATTGGTGTTTCAATGGGAATTACCGGAACTGATGTTGCCAAACAAGCAGCAGATGTTATTCTAACTGATGATAATTTTGAAACAATTATTAAAGGAGTTAATGAAGGCCGTAATGTTTATCAAAAAATTCGTCGTGCAATTACCTTTGTCATTGGTGTTAACTTAGCTAATGTTTTATCAATTTTTATTTTATCTTTAATTAATCATGTTTCACCTGTCGAAGCAACTGATATCTTATGAATGAACTTGGTAATTGAATCAATTTTGGCAATTTGTATTGGAATGGGGGATAATGACGATACTTTAATGCAAGTAAAACCGTTACAAGGTGAAAATTCACTCTTTCGGAAGATTTGAGGATCAATGTTACGCATTACCATTTTAACAAGTGCTGTTTGTATTGGAGCATATTACTTTGGAATGAGTTTTGTCCCTGCCGAGGATTATCAAGCATATGGTTATCAAACTGTTTTTGACTTTTTACGTAGTAGTGATCCAATGATTACCGTGGAAATGAAATTACAAATGTCTGATTTTGGGCGAACATCAATTTTTCTAGTTTTAACTTGTGCGCCAAGTATGTTTGTCAATACTGTTACCTTATCTGATTGAAAAATAAAAGCACAATTTAAACCAATTATTAATCGCCCATTAATCTTTGCAGTCATTGGCGCAGTGTTATTAAACATTATAATGTTATTTATTCCATGAATTAATAACAAGGTTTTAAATCTAAATGATTTAGAAGTTTATACTCAAAGTAACTGGTATTTTGTCCCCGCTTGTTTAGCAATGGCAATGATTCCAGTAACAGTAATTGTGATGACTGATGCCCTTTATTTTTGATGACATCATAATCTAAAACAATGTTTCCAACGAATTGGACAAAAAAAATAACTCTTATTTTAAAAAAAATAATTTTTGATATAATATTGTTATATTTATTATTGAAGGAGTCGAAAAAAATGAGTAAGTTATTAACAACAACCCCAAAACAAGATGGTTTTTATATGCCAATTGAATCAACATAACACCGTAGTACTTGAATGTTGTGACCACACATGAAGGATAACTGACATGATGATAGTAGACCAGCGCGAGCAACATTTGCTAAAATTGCCAATGCAATTAGTAAATATGAGCCAGTTAAAATGATCATTAATTATGAAGATTCCACCGAAGCACGAGCAATGTTAGATGAAAATGTTATTTTAGTTGAAATTAAACATTTTGATAGTTGAGATCGTGACATGGGACCGCTTTATGTTATTAATAAGCAAGATGAACGGCGTGTCGTTAATTTTCAGTTTAATGGGTGAGGAATGCAAAATGTTCCTGAAATTAATACCCCTGATTTTAAATGAGATTATACCGTTGATGATCAAGTTAGCAAAGTCATTAGTGAA
>NZ_JXYY01000033.1:0-14566 GCF_016082235.1 Spiroplasma sp. hyd1 | reverse complement strand
AGGGGAAACACCATATCTTTATCAAGGGGAAGAATTTGGGATGGAAAATAATGATTATCAAAATATTAATCAACTGAAAGATATTGAATCAATCAATTATTATCAAATTTTGCAACAAAAGGGTTATGAAAGATCTGCAATTTTAAAGGTTCTTAGTGCACGTTCACGGGATAATGCTCGAACACCAATGCAATGAAATGATCAGCAGTTTAGTGGATTTAGTTCTCATCAACCATGAATTAATGTAAATACAAATTATTTAAAAGTTAACTGGGAAAAAGATTATCATAGTCCCCAATCAATTTTTAAAGCATATCAATTTTTAATTCAGTTCCGCAAAAAAAATTAGCCTTTAGTTATGGCCAAATTGATTTTCTTGAGCTTAATCCTGTTGTACTAAGTTTTTATCGTTCTTATCAGGATCAAAAATTTTTAGTAATTATTAATTTGTCAAACCAAGAAATTATGCTTGATGATAAGGCACCTAATTTTAAAATTGTTTATAACAATTATCAAACTTTTGATAAAAAAATTAAACCATATCAAGTAATAATTTTTGATTATTTAATGTCAAACCCAGTTAAATAATCTAATCCCTTTTTTAAATGACTTAAATCTAATTCAATTTTAGCAATTAAATCATCAATACAGTCTTGAATATTTTTGTTCCTTGCAATAATTGGTTTTCAAATTTGATCTTGATGATGTGCTTTTTTACTATAATAATATTTATCAAGCAGTAAAGTAAACTTATTATTAACAAAAGACATTGATAAAACTTCTTGATATTTATTACTATTATCAATTAAATTAGCCATTACTTTTGGTGTTAAAATCTTTCGTAATTCAACTGGATCAGTTGTATTAGTATCAAATAAGTTCGAAAATTCTGTTCCTTCTAGTTGAATTTCTTTGTTATTTAAAATAAACTTTTTAAATTTGTTTTGATGAGGAACAATATTTGCTTCAATTTCAAAGTTTTTTGGTAATGTTGCAGTAAAGAAAAAGTAGTTTTCTGATCGCTTCATTTCAATTCATAATAGTAAGTAAGTCATATTAATACCATTAGCAATGCTATTTGATGTTTTTGCATCTTTGCCTTTACTATTAGAAAGACTAGCCAAAATAATTAGACCAATAAGAAGACAAAAAATTAATGTTTTTAAAAAAACCATTGTTTTTCGAACAGTAATAACACCTAATGAAAAGGTGTTATTTTTTGTTGTTCCGTTAATAATTTTATTATCTAGTTTTTCTTCTAAACTACTTACTCGAATTAAACTTTGTTGTAAAAGATTATTTTTTTTGGGTCTTTACTAAAACTAGTAAAATTTGGTTCGGGGATAATTTTAAAGTTGTTGCTTACTTCATCAAGGGTAATTTCATCTTTTCAAAGATCTTCAATTGCAATTCGGTAATATGCATTATAATCTAAGCGGTTAAGAAAGAGACTAATGCTAACAGCGCCAGCTTTGATTAAAATATAAATAATAATTGTTACCACCAATAGTGGTAAGGTAAAATAGATAAGATAAAATTGTAATTGATTATTATTAGTATTGACAATTTTAAGGATAATTCCTACTAGCAAAGATGTTGCTAAAATTGTAATTAAGATACAAAAAATAATGTCAATTATAATTGATTTTCGTCAAAAACTAGTAATTTTTTTATAGTGTTGTTGAAGATGTTCTTGATGAAGAGTTTTAATTTTATTAACTGCTGCTCCTGATAACGCAGTATTGTTCATTTCTAATTTCACTTCGCTTTCTAATGTTTATATTAATTTGGGTAAATTATAATTTAAAAAGAAGAGAATTACAAATATGTTGTAAAAATAAGTGTACTTTTTTATTAGAACTTGGTATATAATTATTATGCATTGATTATTTAGTAATTAATTATTAATAAAAGGAGTGAAAAATTAAATGAGTAACATCTTATTAACAAGTGGTCCACCTTCTCCGAATTGAATTACCCCAACGAATACGCCGCATGATATTTTAGCAACATATGGTGGTTGAGTTCATATGTATGCTGTATTTATTACAACGGGAATGATTTTATCTGTTTTAGTCTGTTTTATTCGGTTAAAAATTAAGAAGATTCCAATTGAACCTTTAATTTGGTCAATTTTTGTTATTATTCCTTTTTCATTATTTGGTGCTAGTTTTTTTGGAAAAGTTAATAATGATATTCATAATCTATGAGTAACAGAACCAGGAGCCGTACCATTTTGATCATTATTTGCCTTTTGAAAAGCAGGAATGAGTATTCATGGTGGTGTTCTGTTTGGAACTATTGCTGGTTTAATTGTCTTTGGGATTGTTGGACGAAAAGCAAAAGTTTCTCTTTGAGTTTACACTGATGCGATTATTCCAAATATTTTATTGGGACAAGTATTAGGGCGTTGAGGTAATTTCTTTAATCACGAATTATTGGGGAGTGTTACTTCTTATGATTCATTACATTGTTGATTACCAGCATTTCGTGATAACTTATGACAATGAGATGGTTTATCACCAGAAACAGTTGGCGGACAAATTGTCTTTCGTCAACCAATCTTCTTATATGAATCGTTCTTCAACTTTTTAGCGTGATTATTCATTACTTTCTTTATTCCGTTTGCTGGTCAATTATTTAGTAAAAAACCATGGAAAAAAGATTCAAAAGAATATCCTTTTGATTTAAAATATAATTTTATTCATTTCTTTAATCGGAAATATATTAAAAAAGATAAAATGACATGAAAAGAAGTTTGGAATAAAGCGTATTTTAATTATGTGCCAACGCAAAAACAATTAGATGAAATGCCAAAAGTATCAATTACTAAATCGAAATCAGAACTAGGTAATACTTTTAAAAGATGGTGACACAATGATAGTGCCCAATTAACAAAATTAAATAATCCTGGTCGTTATTCAATAACACGTAGTGGAGTGCAAACTGGTTTTTATTTCTTTTTATGAAATTTAATTCGTTTTGTTCTTGAAACACAACGTGATGATGTCTCAACATTATTTATTAAAAATTATCGGAAATTAGATTATGCTGTTTTAATTTTAATTGCAGTATTGGGATTAGTATTAGCAGTTTATGCGCAATGAGGAGCTCCAAGAAAATTCCGTAAAAATGGTTTTATTTATGAAAAAGAATATGTTGATTTTGAAAGTTTACAAACTTGAAAATTTGATAAATATTTAACTAATAATATCGTTATTGGAGAAGACAACTATGTTGATAAATTACCAACGATTATTAAAATAAAAGTAATGGAATTCCTAGGTTATCAAGATGAAACTTTTGATAAATATTTTGAATTAAAATATTTTAAAGCCAATGATCAAACTTTAACTAATAATGAAATTACTAATTATAGCTTTAAAATTGTCGCGTTACCAACCAAAAACAATAAGTTTATTGATGATTTAGTTGTTAATCAAACATATAAAGTTGATTTAAGCAAAGTTTTAAAACATGCAACATTAAAATTAACTAAACCAAATAATAATCAATATTTAACATTATCAAATCAACAATTTGGAACATTATTAAATGATCTTGCTCATCATAATGAAACAGCAACGCAAATTAAAGTAATTTGGAATAAGTTTTATCCAAATATTAATGAGAAGAAAACAACTATTTTTAACCTTAATCTTAATGAATTAATTAATTTTGATGAATTAAAAATTAGCCCAGATGCTAAAAAAATTGAAGTATCAAAATTCAAATTTAAAGAAAACCAATTTTATTATTTTAATAAAAAAGTTTGTTTTAAATTAAACTGACAATAAAAAGTGTACAATGGAAGTAGAAAGAGGGGGAGAGTTATGTTAACAAAAGAGATGGAAAAAGACTTACAACAATATATTAATGAACATCTTAAAATGCAATTTTTTTGTTATAATTTAAGTTCAGCCGCTGAAAAATTAGGTTTTCCTGGTTTTAGTCATTATTTTCAAGTTCAAGCCCAAGACGAAATTTTACATCAACGTCGAATTATGAACTTTGTATTAGATCGTGATGGTCATTATGAAGTAAAAAATATTACTGAAGAATATCATAATGTTAAAAATATTACTGAACTAATGGAAACCTATCAAACAAAACGGGCATATTTTGCTGATTTAACCAATAAATTAGCACATCATGCGCAAGAAGTTGGTGATTTAGTAACTTATAAATTTTATGATTGATTTATAATTGATTTTTATGAAGAATTAGCGGAAATAAAAGATATTATTGATTGAATTAAAATGTCAGATAATAGCTATTATAATATTGATGATAAAATGGGAGCAAAAGAAGAACCAGATACTTTAGCAGTTATTGATCCATTTAGTCCACATGCATAATAATACTTTTTCTTTTAAAAATTTTTAATTTTAAAAGAAAAAGTATTTTTTATTGATTTCCAATTTAAAATTAATATTATGAGAAGTAAAGCATTAGAAGACAATTTAAAAACAATGATAATTAAGGGCAAGCCAGGTTTAAAATTGCCATCAGAAGCAATGCTGATGAAACAATATCAGGTTAGTCGAACGATTGTTCGTGATGCATTTAAAAAGTTAATTGGGGAAAATATGATTTATAGTCTGCAGGGGAAAGGTTATTTTACTTTAAATCAAGCCTTTTGAAGCACAGAAATATCGTTTTCAAAAAAATATGACAGTGCAGTTAATAAATTATATGTTGTTAATATTCCGTTTGATTCATATTTTATTGATACATATCAATGTTCGGATAATGATTTTATGAGTTTAATTAAAGTTCGTTATCAAAATGATCAGATTAAAAAATATTCTATTATTTGAGTTAATAAAACAATTTTAAAAAATCTTAATTTTAAAGATTGTGAAGATAGTTTATTATCTTATATTAACTCTCGTAATATTACGCTAGTTAATAACCTGAAATATTTAGGCTTAGAATTACCTAATATCTATGACAAAAAGTTTTTGCAGTTAAATTTTAAAACATATATCCCGAAAAAATATTCAATTACTTTTTCTGAATATCACGAAGTTGTTGAATGTAGTAAAGAAACATATCAACCTGAAAAATTTGAATTTTATAAAGTAAATTATTTTTAATAAGAACTTGTTACGACAAGTTCTTATTTTTATTTTGGCAAATAAAATTAAAATTGAAGGGAGAAATCAAAAATGGCAAAATCAGAAAATTTAAGGAAAAAAGAAAACTATTTTATGAAATTAAAAAACAAAATTAAAGCGCCATTTGAAGGGGGAAAGAATTCACAATTTAAAATTGGAATTAATAAATTTGCTAAAGCAATTTTAACAATGATTGCAATTTTGCCAGTTGCCGGATTGTTTATTGTTGTTGGTAAGATTATTGGACCATTAGGTTTTGGCCAAATTACGAGTATTACCAAAGTAGCCAACCATATTGGAACAATTATTGAGACAATTGGTTGGATGCCATTTCGTCATATTGGATTGTTGTTTGCCATTGCCATTGGTGGATTATGAGCTAAAAACAGAGCAGGGGGTTGTTTTGCTGGAGCAATTGCTTATTTAACATTATTAAGTGTTGGAGCAACATTTTTTGTAACGAGAACAGGAACTGATGGAACTGAGTTTATGAATTATATTTTAGGGGGAAAATGAACCAACCAAAAAGATTATTTTAGTAATCAAGAAGGCGTTTATTCGCTTCGCTTCGACGCATTAGGAGGAATTATTACTGGTTTTATTGGAGCTGGGGTTTACAATAAATTTTTTGCTTTTAATCGGTTACCTAATGCATTATCTTTTTTAATGGCCCACGTTTTGTACCATTAATGGTAATTGTAATTTCTTTACCAATCGCAATTACTTTGTCTTTATTTTGACCATTAATTCAAACGGGAATAAATGTTATTGGAAAGAGTATTGCTTTAAATAATAAAATTCCGTTTATTATCCCCTTTGGTTATGGTTTTTTAGAACGTTTACTATTACCATTTGGATTACATCACATGATTACCATTCCAATGAATTATACTTCATTAGGTGGGGTTTTAGATTATACTAGTGTTAATATTTTCTCAGATACTTTATTTGAAAATTATCCGCTTACAAAAGAAGAACTGGTAGCTTTTTTTGATTATACTGTTGCTGAGCATTTAGTTGATAAAAAGAGTTTAGTTTCAGAAGGACAAGAACAAATGTGATATACCTGAATTACAGCGTTAAATTTAGTTAAAAATAATTGAACGGAATATGCAAATAATATTGTTCCAAATTCAACGGGGGTTAATGATGTTTATCAAATTGTAATGAACGCTTTTGAACCAGTGCGTTTTAAAGTTGAACAAATGGTTACTTCAACAGGGTCATTAATTGGTGCTGGAATTGGAATGATGTATGCAATTAGTAAAACTAATCGCGTTAAATATAAATCAATTTATATTTCTGGGGGATTAGCTTGCTTATTAACCGGTGTGACAGAACCAATTGAATTTATTTTTATGTATACAGCACCATTATTATATTTAGCACACGCGGTAATGACAGGAATGGCTTTTAGGATGGCTGATTTAGTTCCGATGCGAATTCATGCTTTTGGAGCAATTGAAATTATTATGAAATACTTTTTAGTATTAGGACCAACAACATTAATTACAGACAATATTAAAACTAATTTATGATTAGATGGTTGTTGATTTATTTTAGTTAGTGCTCTTTTTCTCGCAATTTACTTTGGAATCTTTTATGGGTTAACAAAAAGATTAAAACCAAATATTCCTGGTGTTGGTGAAGAAGTTAATATTGTTTTTTCCTTGACCTCTAATCAAAAAGAAACGGGGGGTAATGACAAAATAATTCATAAAATTGTTAGTTTACTTGGAACGGCAGAAAATATTGAAGAAGTTGATTGTTGTATGACTAGATTACGAGTTGTTGTTAAAGATGATAAAAAAGTGGTTGATAAATTTAAAGAAGAAACAGGTGCGATTGGGGTTATTAAGCAAGGAAAGTATTATCAAATTGTTTATGGACCAAAAGTAAGCATTTATAAAGAAAAAATTGATGAATACTTAAGTGATCAAATTGCAGAAGGGGAGGAGAAATATTAATGATTAAAGATAAGAATTTATTAGCATATTCATTTCCCCAAAAGAAACCATTTTTTGATCTTAACTATGATTATGCTGTTGTTAGAAAAATTAGTGATTTTTGATGGCAAGATGATAGTTTATATCTTGAAGTTACATTAAGTAATTTACAAAAATCAACTTTAAAAATAACATTATATTCTAATGGAATCATTAACTTACAGTATTATCAAAAAAAGATAAATAATAGTCGATTTGCTGAGCATTTAAACTCATTAAATCTTAAGAAAATTGATTTAATTAATCATCCTAATTATTTTGAAATAAAATTATTAAAGAATGAAAAGTTGGTAATTCAAAAGGAACCCTTTCAAATAACATTACTTGATTGCAATGCTGTTGTTAAATTTAAAACCAATACTCGTAAAGGATATGAAATGTTTGAAAATTATCGTACGCCCCCATTAGGTTGAAAAATTGGTAAAAGTAATGAATGACAACCATTTATGTCGTTTTGGTTAATGAATGATGAAAAAATATATGGGTTGGGGGAAAAATTTCGTTTTTTAGTTAAAAATGGAATTGAGACAACGATTTGAAATAGTGATAATTCTTGTGTTGCAAATCATGATTTAGCATATAACGGATTGCCGTTATTTTATTCAACAAAAAAATGAGGAGTATTAGTTAATACTGGTGAACAAACTAGTTTTGAAATTGGTTCGCCAGTAACTGATGCTATTAGTTTCCTTAGTTTTGAATCCTGTTTAGACCTTTATTTTTTTACGGGGTCAACAATGAAGGAACTGATTAGTCAGTATACCGACTTAACTGGTAAACCAACAGAAATCCTTGATTTGAGTTATGGGATATGATGTAATCGCTTGTATTATCATAATAAAGCTGAATTGTGAGCAGAAATTGAAAAAAGCAACAAAGTTAATTTCCCATTAGATGTTATTTGTTTGGACCCAAAATGATTAGAAAACCGCTATACAAAAAGTTGTAACTTTGAGTATAACGAAAATGCTTTTGGTTCTTTTCAAGAATTATTTGCTCAATTAAAAACAAAAAACATTGCTGTTTGTTTTTGAATTAACCCTTATTTATAAGCTGATAATAGTGTGAATTGACAAATTGCTTTGAAAAATAATTATTTAGTAAAAATAACAAATGATAATTCATATGCCCATCCGCTAACAGGAACCGAAACTTATCAAACAAATTGTAGTATTGTTGATTTTACTAATCCAGCTGCTGTTAAGTGATATCAAGATGAATTGCAAAAATTATTTAAATTAGGATTACGATTTGTTAAACTAGATTATGGGGATGGTATCCCACCCAATCCCACCCAATGCTTATTTTAATAACGGTTTAACGGGAGAAGAATTTCGCCAATATTATCATTTTTTATATTGTAAAACAGCATATGATGCTAGTGTTAAGTATTTTGGGCCAAACAAAACATTATCTTTTTGCCGGCCAGGATATATTGGCACACAACGCTTCTCAGAAAAATGATCTGGTGATAGTTATTCAAATTTTACAGAATTAAAGATTCATTTAAATGCGGGGTTATCGTTAGGAATGAGTGGGGAAATGGCATGAGGAACTGACATTGGTGGTTTTTATAGTAGACTTCTTGCATTACTTGTTAAAAAATTGCAAATATTTGTAAAAAAGATACTAATAGAAAAATATAATTTTAATTAATTATGTTTTTTATTTAAAAATTTAATATTTTTCCACAACGAAAAATTAATTTATTATTTAAATTATTTAATTTTAAATAAATATTTTATGTTAAATATAATAATTGTAAATTATAAATTGAGGCAATTAAATTAAATCTTAAACCAAATCTTTTTCTTCGATTACGATATTTTTCTGTAATAATTTTAAATTTTTTAAGAATAGCAAAAATATTTTCAATAATAATTCTCATTTTTGAAACTAGTCTATTATATTGCTTTTGTTCTTTGTTTAAAGGGTTTTTCTTTGTTTTCTTTGTAGGTATTAGAACATTATTGTGATTTTTTTGTATTCCTTGATAACCACTATCAACTATTAATTTGGTATTTTTTAAAATTGGGATTTTTGATTCTTTAAATAAAGCATAATCATGTTTTTTTCCGAGCGAAAAACTTGTTGCAATAATTTTTTTGGTTTCTTGTTCGATAATTACTTGTGTTTTGATCGTGTGTTTTTTCTTTTTACCAGAATAAGATTGTTTTTGTCTTTTTTTGGGCGTTGGATTGGAGTTTCGGTAGCATCAATAATAATAGTTTTATCATTAAAATAATCATTTATTAGTGCTTTTTTACCAGCAAGTTGTTGAAAATCAGAGTTTTTAATTAAAATATCTTCAATTCACTTAATATTACGATAACAATTAGCCTCACTAATATCAAAACTTTTACCAAGATGAAAATAAGTCTGATATTCTCGTCAATATAATAAAGTCATCAATAATCTATTTTCTAATGATAATTTATTAGTTTTACCACCTTTTTTAAATTTTTCTATTTCAGCAACTTTTAAAATATCTAACATTTTATTAAAAGTGGATTTTTTTATTCCTGTTAATCTTAACCATTCTCTATCATTAAGAGTATTAAATTTATTATTGTTCATATTTTTATGTCCTCATAAATTATATTTTATAATAATATTTTAATAAAAAAGGGTATCGCAAGAAGTCTAGTGAAGAACCATTTGATGAATACCTTTATATGCGTTGAACACAAGTGAGAATGTTATGTCCTTTATCACGTTTTCATGGAATTGGCCCGCGTGAACCATAAAACTTTTCAGCAAGGGTGTTAGATAACGCAATAAAATATGCAAAATTAAAACGAAAACTATTACCATATTTTAAAATGTGTGAATTAGAGGCAGCAGCAACAGGGGTTCCAATTTTGCGAGCAATGGTGTTGGAAAATGAAGATGATTCAATTGCACAATTAATTTATGATCAGTTTTATTTAGGAAGTAATTTATTAGTGGCACCTGTTTTAACACCACAAACAACAAAGCGAGAAGTTTACTTGCCAGCTGGAGAATGGTTTTTGTTCGGGCAAAAAGAAAAAAAATATCTTGGAAAGCAATCTTATTTATTGGTTTGTCCGGTTGATGAAATGCTAATTTTTGTAAAAAGAAACAATATTATTCCAACTATTAAAGAAGATAATTATCATTTTGAACAATTAGATACTGTTTCATTGGAATTAAATCTTTATGGAACATTACCAGCACAATACGACTTAAAGTTTAAACTTAACGAAAAATTAATTATAATCACTTATCAAAATAAAAAGTTTGATGTTTCATCAAATCATAATTATCTTGTAAAATAGGTGCTATTTACATTTTTTCCTTAAAAAAGAGTATAATATATAATACTTTAAGTAGAGGAGACATAATTATGGAAATATCTATATGAGTAATAACCATTATTGCTGTTGCAATTGGTTTTTACTTTCTTGGGTTTTTATGTGAAAAATATCTAAGATTTAAATTAATTAAAAAAACGAAGTTAAAAATAAAACAAGCTGAAGAAAAGGCAAAAAAAATTATTAATGTTGCAAAAGCTGATGGAAAAGTTGAAGCAGCACAAATTCGACAAGAAATGAATAATGAATTAGCTCGTAAACGAGAAGAATTTTTAGAAACAGAAAAGTTCTTAACAAATAGAGAGCGTTTAATTATTGAACGTGAAGAAGTATTACATAGTAAAGAACAAGAAACGTTTCGTAAAAAAGAAGAATTACAGGGAAAGATTAATTATTACCAAGAACTAGTTGAACATAATCTTCAACAACTTGAAAAAGTTGCAGGTTATTCTCTTGAAGAAGCGAAAGATGTACTTTTTAAAGAAATAAGTGACCATTACCAAAAAGAAATTGGTGAATTTTTAAAAAATGCTGAGAATACAGCAAAAATTAATGCTAAAGAAACAGCGATTAGTATTGTTACTAGTGCAATTGAACGGTATGCTGTTAATATTGTGGTAGAGAAAACAACCACTTCTGTTTATTTAGAAGATGATAATATGAAAGGCCGAATTATTGGGAAAGATGGTCGTAATATTCGAACTTTTGAAGTTGCTGCTGGAGTTGATCTAATCATTGATGATACTCCAAATGTTGTTCAAATTTCATCTTTTAATCCTATTCGTCGTGAAATTGCCAAAAAAACATTAGAAAAATTATTAATTGATGGGCGGATTCAGCCAAATCGGATTGAAGAAACAATCAAATTAGAACAAGATGAAATTGAAATGACAATTTTAGAAACAGGAAAAGAAGTTGTTGCGGAATTAGAATTAGATAATATGGACATTGAATTGATTCGTCATTTAGGAATCTTAAAATATCGAACTAGTTATGGCCAAAATGTTTTATTACATTCAATCGAAGTTGCTAAATTAGCAGCAACAATGACTAGTGAATTAGGTTTAGATGCAACGATTGCAATGCGAGCTGGTTTATTACATGATATTGGAAAAGCAGTTGATTTTGACAACGAAGGAAGCCATGTTACCTTAGGAGTTAAATTAGCAACAAAATGTGGTGAAAATTCAATTGTTATTAATGCAATTGCTTCACACCATGGTGAGGTTCCTGCTAATAATCCATATTCAGTTTTAATTTCTGCAGCTGATACATTATCAGCAGCACGCCCAGGGAGTCGTAATAATAATCTTGAAAATTATATTGCCCGAATGTCTGAATTAGAAAAAATCTGTCAAACAGTAGTTGGCGTTCAGTCAGTTTATGCTTTACAAGCAGGTCGTCAAATCCGTGTTATTGTTAATCCAGTTATTAGCGATGATGACCGTACCCATAAAATTGCAATTGATATTAAAGAAAAAATTAAAAAAGCAAAGGCAATCCCAGGAGATATTGTTATTACGGTAATTAGAGAATTACGAATCACAGAGACTGTTATTTAAAAGAATAATTTTTTATTCTTTTTTTATGGAAGTTTTCGTATTATAATTAAGAGGAAAGATTTTGTTATAAAAAATAAAGGAGAATTAGTAATGATTGGAGATTTTTTAGCAAACCGATTAAAAAAATCAATTGAAAAAAATATGAAAAAATCAACCCTAACTAGTGATGCTATTAGTGAAACAATGCGTGAAATTAGGTTAGCATTATTAGAAGCGGATGTTAATAATGAAGTGGTAAAAGATTTTATTAAAGCAGTAGAAGCAAAAGCCCGTGGCGAATACATTTTAGATGGTTTGAATTCATCACAAATGATGGTTAAAATCGTTCATGAAGAATTAGTTAATATTTTTGGGAAAACAGCAAAGGAATTATCTTTTGCTTCAAAACCAACAATTGTGATGATGGTCGGATTACAAGGGAGTGGGAAGACAACAACAACTGGTAAAATTGCTAAGTTTGTGGAAAAGAAATATCAAAAAAAACCATTGTTGGTAGCTTGTGATATTTATCGTCCCGCTGCAATTGATCAGTTAAAAACAATTGGAAAAAATTTAAATATTGAAGTATTTGAACGGGGAACACAAAACCCTGTTAAAACAGCCCAAGAAGCAATTAAATATGCGAAAGAAAATAAAAATGATGTTATTTTAATTGATACGGCGGGACGTTTACATATTGATGCAGAATTAATGCAAGAATTAAAAGAAATTAAAAATAATATTACCCCTGATGAAATCTTACTTGTCGTTGATGGGATGACGGGACAAGATATTATTAATGTTACAACAGAATTTAATCAGTTGTTAAAATTAACTGGCGTTGTTGTTACTAAGTTAGATGGTGATGCTCGTGGGGGAGCGGCATTATCAATTACGCACCTAACCAAATTACCAATTACCTTTATCGGAACTGGAGAAGGAATGAGTAATTTACAAATTTTCTATCCTGACCGAATGGCAGATCGAATTTTGGGGATGGGAGATGTTCAAACCTTAGTTGAAAAAGCAAAAGATGTTTTAGATGAACGTGATATTAAAAAAACAATGAATCGAATGATGATGGGACAGTTTGATTTACAAGACTTGCTAAATCAAATGCGACAAATCTCAAAAATGGGGAAAATGGGGGGAATTATGAAATTACTACCCGGGATGCCAAAAATGAGTGATGAAAAAATTGCTGATGCAGAACGTAAATTAAAAGCAACAGAAGTCTTGTTATCTTCAATGACAGTTAAAGAACGTCGTGAACCACGGTTGTTGAAACACTTATCACGAAAAAACCGTATTTTAAAAGGTTCAGGACGAACAGAAAAAGAATATAATGAGTTAATTAATCAATTTGAAAAAACAAAAAAACAAGTAGATGAAATTGCCCGTCAAATTAAATCTGGTCGTATGCCAAACATTCCTGGTATGGGTGGTTTAAGTGGAATGGGCTTTAATTAAAATAATATTTCAAAGATTTATTATAAAAAATTGGAACCCAAATGAAAAAAAGTTTAAGTTACAATCTTTAATTGTTCTTAAACTTTTTTTCATTATTTAGTTCTTATTTTGTTTTTTAATTTCTTGGTGATATATAGAGATCAACATCATCTCTATAATCGCCAACAACTTATTTTGATGCAAATGAATAGTATAAACCATTATCAAAACTTTCGCCAAACGTAAACATCACTGCTCATTTTGTCCAAACTTCAGCAGTCCAAGTTAGATCATTATTTCAATTTTGTTCTCCTTTAGGGTTCCCTAATGCTGAATGTAATTTAATGTTAAATAAATCAAGGTCTTCCAAATCATTGGCTTCTTCAGAAACTTTAAAATCCTTTACTAAGAAAGCAATAACACTTTTAAGACCATCTTTGCGGTTTTGTTCTAATACTTTTTTAAATATTTTATTAGGAACTCTTAATTCAACTATTTTCCCAGAAAAAGTACCACCGCGGGCATATTTAATAAATTGAATAATAATTTTTCCTCAACTTGCTAATTTTTTATTAATTGCTCCTTGTGATAAATTCACAGTAATTGTGGCATCTTCGTTATCTTTATTTGTGATATTACCAGATAATCCTAATCCATAGATGTTAAAATAATTTAGACTAATTTTAAATGCCCCTAGATTTAGACCAAGAGTCTCATCAACATTAAAAATGGGACCAACATTTTTTTTGTAAAAATCAACAAAATCATTAGGTTGGACGCTGTCAATGTCATCTCAACCAACACCATTATTCATTTTATCCCCAATTCATTTTTGTAATAAGACATTAACTGGTTTTGTTCTTTCTGTTAAACCATCATAACCTTTATTTTCTAATGTTAATACTCCATTTTGTTCTTTTTCAATTAACGCAGTATCATTGTAAGTAATATTAATATCTTGAAATTTCTTTTGACTTGTAATATAAGTTTTAACAGTAGTTTTGAAAATATCATCTAATGGTTTAGAATCTTTTGTAAAATCTCATATCATTTGATCATATAATGGGGGAGTGTTGCAAATAAACGGGTATTATTTAATTTATTTAAAAACAAGA
>NZ_JXYY01000001.1:0-76579 GCF_016082235.1 Spiroplasma sp. hyd1 | reverse complement strand
TCTTTTTTACAAATATTTGCAATTTTTTAACAAGTAATGCAAGAAGTCTATTGTTTGAAATATTTTACCAACACCACTTGCTAATTCATTGACTTGTTTTACACCAGGAATATTATTAACAACTCAAATTTCCGCATTTCGTATATGACATGCTAAATTATATCAATTACAACTTTCATATTGTGCTTGTCATCATTGTCCATCAGGAAATAATCCACCGTTATTTATTTCTTGTCAATTATAAATTCCAAAATTAAAATCATAATAACGATACAAATCATTTTCTTTTTAGGCTTGTAATTCAAAAACATTATAACCGATTTTTTGTTCTTCAATTTTTTTGTATTTTAAACCATATTTATCTTTTAAAGCATCTTCAAAAACATAACCCTCATTTTGATTAATATTATAATTATTTACAACTGAAAAATCATAATTAAACACATTACCATAATTTGTATTTTTGTATTATAAAACCGATTTTTAAATGCTGAGTATAACTTAATATCTAACTGATTATATTTATCAGAAAAATAAAAGTAACGGGGATAAATTTTAAAACCATTGTTAGCTAATAAACCATATTTTTTATGATATCCTTGCACATAAGTATTATTTTCTAAATCAAAAATGGTGCGTAAATAATCTTTATAAAAATTTTGAGAAACCGTAAACATACTATTTAATAACTTTTCAAACTGACTTTTATTAGTATTACTTTCATCAATTAAAACATCTCTAAAATTAACCAATTTTAAACCAAAAAAATTAATTAAAACAGTATCATACTGTAAATTGTCAATATATCCACTTTCAATAAAATTACTACGATTTTGAAACACCGGGACTAAAGCATACGCAAAAAAAGCTTTTAAAAANTTATTAATNTCAATTTGACCTTTCATCTGNTCAAATATACTTTTACCAGTATTAGGACTATTACCCGGGTAATAATTATTAAGTTTCAGCACTAAAATTAAAAACATCTTCTTTTTCTTTCATAAAAGAAAATAAAAACCCTAAATCATCAGTATATCGATAATTATTATAATTACTACCATTTCAATATTGTTTAAGATGTGTAAGCTCTAAACTACCAGCAATAATATTTTTCTTTTTATCAATTGTTAAAATCATTCGATAAATTGATTTTTTAGTTAAAATTGTACCAGTATCAGACTTATCTAAATTATTGATAATTTCAAAATCAAAAATTATTCTTTGACTGCCCAAATTCGGATCATCATAATCAGGGTTACCACTTTGCTGTACTCTAATATTTTCTTGCACAATNGCATTAATATANTTNANTAAAAAAGANCGAGTATTTTGATANTNATTATCAGTTCAAAAAATNNNATTACCANTATTNNNATNAATTTCNGGTAACTCAGGTTCATTAGTACTATTATNATAATGATAAAGAGATTTAATATATTCAAAATTAACATAATAATTTTGAAAAGATATATTACCACCAGGAGTTAAAACATCTCATTTCGAATTAAATTTAGCAATGAAATAAATATTTTTTGGTTTTCAAATTACTGTATATCATTTATCATTAAAATTTGATAATTCATTTTTTAATTTTTCTTTANAACTAACATCAACTAATTTTCAATTTTGAAACTTTAAATTAACTTGTTGTAAAATCAATCAAGGGTCATGATTTTGGTTATGATATTTCAGCACTAAAATCTGAAGGAGCAAAAGTATTTGCTGACTATATTAATTATGTTGATCACTTGCAATCATGCAATTTAGATAATGAGGTTTTTCAATTAATTTGAAGTAAATATCTTATAGAATATAGTGATGAGAATCCTTATCAACAAATGGATAGTATTTTAGAAGAAGAAATTTATACTCAATTGAAAAAACATTTAAATGGAGAAAGATTTGAAATTATTCCGCAAGTAAAACAATCTGGTTTTCGGATTGATTTAGGAATTAAAGATAAAACAACAGGTAATTTTGTGTTAGCAATTGAGTGTGATGGTCATACATATCATTCTAAGCCAATGGACCGAGCTCGAGATATTTGGCGACAATCAATTTTAGAAAGTAATGGTTGAAAATTTGAACGAATTTCATTGTTGCAGTGATGAAAAGGAAACCAAAATAAAGTGATTGAGCGAGTTTTAAAGAAAATAGAAACTTTAAGTTAGAGTTTAAAGGAATAATTATTTTTTATTTTTTAAAGAAATAACCTATTAATTAAAAAATAGATATAATATTATATATTATTTCCTTTTTTTATGCTATAATGTATATAGTAAAGTATGGGTAGAAGATAGGGTAAATGAGGTGTAGTAATGAATAATGGCTTTTATATCTTACCAAATGAAGAAGGATATTTAGTGAAGTCACATGATACCAATAGTGAAATAGCGTTATTTAGAAGTCGCCGTGATGCTGAAGTGTTTATTAGTACACTAACGTTGTCACCATTAATTTCACCTGCAAATAATTATTCAGCAGTATCAGCAATCCCACAATATTCGACACCACCACAACAACAAGTTATTACTCCGTATCCTGCGGCTAGTGGTGCTTCGCCACAAGTCTTTTTTATTCAACAACCAGCGCCAGCGCCATATCCGTATTATCCAATGATGCCGCCAATGCCACCAATGGGAATGAACCCAGGAATGTATCACGGCATATATCCTAACCATTGATCGCAAAATGGCTGTGGTGGTGGATGCACTTGTGGCCATGGGGGTTATTATGAACATTCAGAAGAAGATTACCATCGAAAAGATTCTACAGAAAAAAAGCATCAGGGCAGTAAAAGGGATGATGATTTAAGAAAGAATGCTGATGAAGATAATGATCGCCAACAAAGCGGTCGTGGTTTTAATGCTGAAAATGTGGCTGTTTCAAATGTTACTGATATTAAATCAGAACCTCTACAAACAGCCCAAGTTGAACCAATAGCACCTGTTACTGTACAAGAACAATATAATAGTACACAACCAATTGGTACAAATGAATTGCCTTTAGAACAACAAGGAGCAGAGAGTGACCCATTAGGATCACAAGGATTTGGACAACAAGGAACATCTGGTGAGCAACAACAAAATCAAGCGGGAGCAGGAATGCCAGATTACTACGAACAAGCTTTTGTTGCAAACCCAGTTTATGTTAACCAAGATGTATCACAACCGCAAGCGACAACGAAACCAACTGATTTAAATGATGATGATTTCTTTAGTTTTATTAATGATAATGATTTTAATCATAATTCAGAAATGTCAAAGAAAGAAACAAAACGTTTAACAAAAGAAGAATTAAAAGCGGCAAAATTGCAAGCAAAGTTAGAAAAACAAAGTCGTAAAAAATCAAATCGTGAAAATGTTAACGATATTGAAGACTTAAATCCGATTGTAAAATAAAAAGTAATTTAAATATTTTTGCAATGTTTCTTTTAACTAAGAAAATATTAATAAAAACCTTTCTAGGTTTTTATTAATATCTAAAGTTAGGAGAAACATTTTTATATGGTTAAAAATTATATTAATTATTATTTAATTTAATTGTTTTTTACTGATAGTTACTATAAATAATTAGATTAGGGTTCTAAAAATTATTTTCTTATTTTTTTAAAATATTTTGGGTTTATAGTTGTTTTTTAAATAAAATTAATGTTATAATGATTTAGGTTTTCGGGCTATAGCTCAGTTGGTTAGAGCGCACCCCTGATAAGGGTGAGGTCGATGGTTCAAGTCCATTTAGCCCGACCATTTTTTATCTAATTTTGGGCCCGTAGCTCAGCTGGGAGAGCACCTGCCTTGCACGCAGGGGGTCGACGGTTCGATCCCGTTCGGGTCCACCATTTCAAATATATTTAATTTAAACAGTAAACAATAAACAAAACATATCAAATTCCCATTGGTATGTTTTTTTAATTGTTTAGAAAAGATAATTGGTTAAGAAAATAGAATGCAATAAAAAAGCGATGATTATTAAAATTATTTTATTTATCATCAAATATAAATCCAAAGTTATTGCTTTAATTAATCTTGTTTTTTTGGTATAATATATATAATGTAGAAATAAAAAATATAATCAGGGGTGAAGTATGTCAATTTTTGATAAAAATGAAAATGAAAGATATGCGTATTTTTTAACAAATTTTAAAGAAATTTTATCTGATTGGTCAGTGATGGTCAATGACCAATTTATTAAAACATCGTTAGATAATTCGTCAACTAAATTATTTGGAATGAATGTTGATAAAGCAATTATTTTTTTTAATATTAATTTAGAAGTAAATAATACTTTACAAGAATTAGGAATTATAAAAGAAAGTTATAGTATTGATTTGATTAATGACTTGGAATTAGATTTAAATAAAAAATCAGTTCAAAAAAAAGATCAAAAAAATTATGATGTAATTTATAATCAAATTGATACCTTTTTTGTTGAAGATTCAGAACTATTAAAGTTTTGTGAGTATAGTTTAAATGTTGTTAATTTATCAACAGAAACAGATGGACCAACTATTAATGCTTTAAATAATTATAAGTCAATTGCTTTTAATAGTTTCCCAACTAAAATTTATGAATTGTTAGATTGATTTGGCATTGATGTTGTTGAGACAATTAGTAACAGTTGCAAGGTTAAACGTTTTGGTGTAAAAGAAAATCATTTTGGTAGTAACAGAAAGTTAAGACGAAAACCGGGGTTTACATCAAAGCGCTCATTTGATAATGATAATGATGATGAAGAAAAAATTAATAAGGAATCAATCTTTACGGAGTATTTTGCTAATAATGGTGATATTAATGCTAAGTTAACAGTATTAAATAAATTATTGCCGTTGTTAGAAGAAAAACGCACAGACATCAAAGAATTTAATCCTAAGTTAGAATATGATATTTTTAGTTTCTTACAACATACAAAATATCGTAATTCATTAACATACCAAGAAGATCCTGATGCAGAAAAACGTTTAGACAAGGTTTTTAAGAAAGCTGTCTTATGTTTGTACTTATTAGATATTGGTTAAAAACGAATAGTATCATTCGTTTTTTATTATCCTTCTTAAAATGATAAAAGAAGTATTTTTTTAAGATAGTTTTCCTATATAATTGATAATAGGTGATTATGATGAAAGTTATTTTAATTAAAGATGTTAAGGGCAAAGGCAAAATTAATGATGTGATTGAAGTTTCAGATGGTTATGCGAAAAATTATTTAATTAAAGAAGGAATTGGGATTCCAACAACCCCAGCTAATTTAGCAAAACTCAATGTTGTTCTATCCGAACAAGCAGCCCAAGCAGTAGCAAATAAAGCGACATTAGAAGAACTAAAGACAGCTTTAGAACAATTAACCTTAAATTTTAAATTAAAAGTTCATGATAATAAAACTTTTGGTTCAATTTCATTAACCCAAATTGAAGATCGTTTGGCAAAAGAATTTAATTTAAAAGTTGATAAAAAGAAATTTCTTGATAATAATAATTTAACAAGTTTTGGGTTGCACTATTTAAAAATTAAATTAGCCCCTAATTTAATTGCAACTTTGAAGGTGATGATTGATAAAAAGGAGAGTTAGGTAATGGATAACTTAAGTAAAAAAGAGTTAAATAAGATTAATGTTATTAATGATGCGGAAAAAAATGTTTTAGCAATTATTGCTCATTCAATTGCTGCTGCAGAAGAAGTGTTTTCAATTTTAACAGAAGAAGATTTTACCGTAATGAATTATAAAGTTATCTTTAAAGCCTTACAAGAACAGTTTTTGGCAAAAGTAGCCATTAACATTATGACATTAAGTAATTATATGTTAAAAAATAATATGTTAAATAAAATTGGGGGAATTGAATTTTTAACAGATTTATTTCAATCATATACAACTGATGCAAATTTAACAGAGTATTTAGATATTATTATTAAAAACACCACTTCACGCCGTTTAAAAGCGGTGCTTGAAAATATCCATCGTGAAATTGAAACTCATCAGCCAATTGATGAAGTTGTTAGCAAAGCCGAAAAAGAGATTTTGGATGTTAAAAAAGAACGAAAAGGAAATTTATTTAAAACATCATTTGATGAAGTTGACAAAGTTTTACAAAAAATTGAATTGTTAGAAAATTCTGGTGAAATGTTAACAGGTAGTCCAAGTGGTTTTCGTGATTTAGACCGAATGACATCAGGTTTTCAAAAAGGGGATTTTATTATTCTAGCAGCACGACCATCAATGGGGAAAACGGCATTAGCTCTAAATTTTGCTGTTAAATCTGCAGCACAATCAAAAAAAGCTGTTGCGATTTTTTCAGTTGAAATGCCCGCAGAACAATTGATTCAACGGATGATTGGGAGTTATTCAACAGTGGATTCAGCAAAAGTTCGTACTGGAAAAGGTTTACAAACTCGTGATTGAGAAAATATTACAAAGGCTGCGGACTTTTTAAAACAAACCAAGTTATTTATTGATGATACACCAGGATTAAAAGTTATTGAATTACAATCAAAACTTCGAAAACTGTGTCGTGAAAATGAAGTTGGATTAGTTGTTATTGATTATTTACAATTATTGAGTACGGGAACGCATTTTAGTGATTCTCGTCAACAAGAGGTTTCAACTATTTCGCGCCAATTAAAAGCTTTAGCGCGGGAATTAGAAGTACCAATTATTTGTTTATCTCAGCTATCACGGTCAGTTGAAAAACGAGAAGATAAACGTCCAATTATGTCAGACTTACGTGATTCAGGGGCAATTGAACAAGATGCTGATATTATTATGTTTTTATTTCGTGAAGACTATTATGCAACCCATGATCCAAATAACTTAGATGCTCCATTGGAAACTGAAAAAGCACAGTTAATTTTATCGAAGCATCGGAATGGTCCAACTGGTAGTGTCGAATTATTATTTGTAAAAAAACATGGTTCATTTGCTGATTATGGTTTGCAAAATGCTAAAATTTAGGTTAACATTTTAGTTAGTAGCAGAGATGCAATTATATTAAATAAACGCTTAGGAAAAGAGGTCTAAAATGCGTAAATTATTATCACTTTTTACAGCAACAACTTTAATTACAACATCAACAACGTCACTTGTTGCTTGTAATACAACACCGCAAGGAAATCCGGTGCCTGTTTTTGTATATAATGGGAATCAAAAATTTAGTTATGCGCCGACTGTAACTGGAAAATCAGTTAATGGAATCGATAACGCTGCTGAATCAGGGAAAGATGAAACGGGAGCTCCTTATGAATATAGTTTACAAGGGGGAAGAATGGGATTAATTAGTAATGTCGTTGTTCCATTTTTAACTGGAATAAATTTAACAAAAGACAATAGTAAGACAACTGGAAAAGGAGCAAATTGAACACCAGAACAAATTGCTGCCGGATTACAAGAACAAAAAGATAATATTATTGCAAATGCAAAAATTGATGGAACTGATCCTTTTGATAATGCAAAAAAAATTAATCAAAAAACCTTATGAGAAGAATTTTTTACTAATTATTCAACTAGTTATGATTCATATTATACCCAAGTTAGTTTAACGGCAAATGAAAACCCAACTGTTGTTGATCCTAATAATCAAAATTTAGTAACAATGAGTGGTAATGCAGAAAAAACATCAAATAAAGATTGAGTGAAAGAACATACGTGAGGTAGTAAAAAAGGACCTTATACACCACCATCATTAAAAACTTTATCGTCAGTTGCGACAATTTTAGATTGATTAAATGATCCAAATAACAATTATAATAAAGGATTTGACCAGATTAATGAGAACCGTGGTTATCAATCAGCTCGTTATTTTGCGATAACAATTCCAAATGTAACAATTCGGTTTGAATTCCAAGGCGAACATAAACGTTTTACTTTTTCAGCAACAATTGATAAATTAGTTGCTTACGCTAATTACTTGGTTTATAAAAATCCAAATAGTAGTACGGATAAACCAACATATGCTCATCAATGATTTTTTCTTAGTTATGGTTTTTATGATTTTAGTAAATTAACAAATGATGATTATCATGACTATAATTTTAAGATTCCAGTTCCTAATATCGATCCAAGTTTTAGTATTGCATTAGGATATGTTAAAAAAGGTGACAAAGATGGAATTTTAACAGCTGATGAAGATAAAAAAGTTGATAAAAATGGACAATTTCCATCGTTATCACCAGATTATGCTTTTCCTGATTTAAAATGAAAAATTAATGTTGATTCAATGACAGATCAATACAAGTAATGGATATTAAAATTTTAACAGTTGGTTCATTAGACTTCTTGCATTACTTGTTAAAAAATTGCAAATATTTGTAAAAAAGATACTAATAGAAAAATATAATTTTAATTAATTATGTTTTTTATTTAAAAATTTAATATTTTTCCACAACGAAAAATTAATTTATTATTTAAATTATTTAATTTTAAATAAATATTTTATGTTAAATATAATAATTGTAAATTATAAATTGAGGCAATTAAATTAAATCTTAAACCAAATCTTTTTCTTCGATTACGATATTTTTCTGTAATAATTTTAAATTTTTTAAGAATAGCAAAAATATTTTCAATAATAATTCTCATTTTTGAAACTAGTCTATTATATTGCTTTTGTTCTTTGTTTAAAGGGTTTTTCTTTGTTTTCTTTGTAGGTATTAGAACATTATTGTGATTTTTTTGTATTCCTTGATAACCACTATCAACTATTAATTTGGTATTTTTTAAAATTGGGATTTTTGATTCTTTAAATAAAGCATAATCATGTTTTTTTCCGAGCGAAAAACTTGTTGCAATAATTTTTTTGGTTTCTTGTTCGATAATTACTTGTGTTTTGATCGTGTGTTTTTTCTTTTTACCAGAATAAGATTGTTTTTGTCTTTTTTTGGGCGTTGGATTGGAGTTTCGGTAGCATCAATAATAATAGTTTTATCATTAAAATAATCATTTATTAGTGCTTTTTTACCAGCAAGTTGTTGAAAATCAGAGTTTTTAATTAAAATATCTTCAATTCACTTAATATTACGATAACAATTAGCCTCACTAATATCAAAACTTTTACCAAGATGAAAATAAGTCTGATATTCTCGTCAATATAATAAAGTCATCAATAATCTATTTTCTAATGATAATTTATTAGTTTTACCACCTTTTTTAAATTTTTCTATTTCAGCAACTTTTAAAATATCTAACATTTTATTAAAAGTGGATTTTTTTATTCCTGTTAATCTTAACCATTCTCTATCATTAAGAGTATTAAATTTATTATTGTTCATATTTTTATGTCCTCATAAATTATATTTTATAATAATATTTTAATAAAAAAGGGTATCGCAAGAAGTCTATTAGATAAAAGTTTCTTAATATCGGGTTGTGCTTTGTTTTTAGAGCGAATTAAACATTATGCTAAAATCGAAATCATTGAAATAAAAGAAATTGTCAATAAAAATGAACAAGTAGCAGTTAATGAACAAACAGTATTAGTAATAAAAAAAGCTTTAGATTATCCCGATTATTATAAAGTATTATTAGCTCTGGATGGTAAATCATTAACAAGTGAAAAAATTGCTGCTTTAATAGCAGATGTTAAGGATTTTAAAAAAGCAAAATTAATGTTTATTATTGGTGGTAGTCATGGTTTTAATTTAACAATCAATCCAAGGACAGGTTGCTTTTCAATTAAGCTTTGGAGCAATAACATTACCGCATCAATTATGTCGATTAATTTTACTAGAACAAATTTATCGGGGATTTAAAATTATTAATAATGAAGTTTATCACAAATAAATTAACAGTATAAAAGAGTTTTTTATACTTTTTTTATTTTTTTGATCTTTTTTTTGATTGAGCTGCTTGTGTCATCATTTCAATTTTTCGTTTTCGGGCTAATTCAGAAAGTCCAGTTGTGTTTTTTTCTAATAATAGTTGGCGATAATATGGATTATTTTTTTTCGCTAATTTAACAATTTTAACACGATCAGCAACAGTCATATTATTAACATCAATATAATTAGGGTCATTAGTTTTAAAAGCTTGTTTTCTTAACTGGTTATTCTTTTTTTTGGGCATTTAATAAAATTTTATACATTGGATTATTTTTATCAATTATTTTTTTCTTATCAAGTTTTGGTTTTTTCTTTGTTTTACGGTATACTTCATGGGCTCGTGATGTTTTACGTGCTAAATTATCAAGCTCAATTTTAACTACTTGTGCTTTAAACTCTTGGATTTTTTCATAACTTAAATCATGTTCAACAATTTTTGACTTTTTTCATATGATAGTTTTATCATTCTTTTTGTTTGCCATTTTTCTCCTCACCCTTTGTTACTTTTATACAATAATAATTATAACGAGATTAAAAAAATAATAAAAGATAAGATAATATTTTTCTGTTACTGACGATTATGAATGTGATAATAATTGCTAATTTTATCCCCTTTAAAATATTATTTTTTTTAAAAAAGTACTTGCATTATTGGATGTTATCCAATAAAATAAATTAGCATGTATATTTTGTGGAAACATCTTTTGTGGTCTATCTTTGATACACTGATAGGCGTTGTCAATGTTTACACAAAAAATATAAATAAATTAGGAGGAAAAGTAATGGCTCAAACTAAAATGAGAATAAAATTAAAGGGTTATGATCACCGTGTGGTTGATCAATCAATTCAAAAAATCATTGAAGCAGCCCAAGCCGCAGGAGTAAAAGTTAAAGGACCAATTCCTTTACCAACTGATCGTGAAATCATTACTATTTTACGTGCAACTCATAAATACAAAGATTCAAGAGAACAATTTGAAATGAGAACACATAAAAGAATTATTGATATCATTAATCCTGATGGTCCAAAAGTAATTGATACTCTAAAACGTGTTCAATTACCAAGTGGTGTTGAAATTGAAATGAAATAAATAACCGTTCTTAAATTTAATTTATCAGCAAGATATACATGACGTATTTTCAAGGAGGAAAGAAATGAAAGGAATCTTAGGACGCAAAATTGGTATGACACAAGTTTTTGCTACCGATGGTAGACTAATACCAGTTACAGTAGTTGAAGTACAACCTAATGTTGTTTTACAAGTGTTAAGTAAAGAAAAAAATGGTTATCAAGCGCTTCAATTAGCTGTCGAAGATAAAAGAATTAACTTGGTTTCAAAACCAGACCAAGGACAATTTAAAAAAGCGAATACAACACCTAAGCGCTTCGTTAAAGAAATCAGAAACATGGATGGCTATAATTCTGGCGATATTATTAAAGCTGATATCTTTACTGCTGGGGAATTCGTTGATGTAACCGGAACTTCAAAAGGGAAAGGATTTACAGGGTCAATTAAACGACACAACTATTCGCGTGGACCAATGGGTCATGGATCAGGATATCACCGTGGAGTTGGGTCAATGGGACCAATTGCTCCAAACCGCATTTTAAAATCAAAAAAAATGCCGGGGCATATGGGAGCTGAAAAAGTAACAATTCAAAATTTAGAAGTAGTTGCAATTGACACTGTAAAAAACGCCTTGTTAGTAAAAGGTTCAATTCCGGGACCAAACAAACAGTTTGTAGTTATTAAAGAAACAATTAAAGGTTTAAACCCAAAGACACCAACAGAACTAATTAAAAGAACTGTTGAATCAAAAACACCAGAACCCGAAATTAAAACAGAAAAACCAGTTGAGGTAGTTGCTGAAACACCAGTTGAAGCAGCACCAGCAACCGATGCACCAGCATCAGTTGAAGAATAGTTTTGTAGAAAGGAATTTTAAAATGAAATTACAAGTACTTGATGCGAAGGGAAGTAGCATTAAAGAAATTAGTGTAAATAAGACAATTTGAGGGATTGAACCACACCAACAAGCAATGTTTGATGCTGTTGTTGCGCAACAATCGGCAATGCGTCAAGGTACACACAAAACTAAAACAAGAACTGAAGTATCTGGTGGGGGAAGAAAACCTTGAAGACAAAAAGGTACTGGTCGTGCTCGCCAGGGTTCAATTAGAGCACCACAATGAAAAGGAGGAGGCATCGTATTTGGTCCAACTCCAGAAAAAAATTACTTAAAACATGTTAATAAAAAAGTAAGAAGATTAGCAATTAAATCAGCATTATCATTAAAAACACAAGACAAAAATTTAGTGATAATTGATCAATTTGGAATTGAACAACCTTCAACAAAGGCAATGGTTGGGGTTTTAAATAATTTAAAAGTTAATAATGAAAAATTATTAATCATTACAACCGATGGTGATGAAGTTAACTTTAAATCATCACGTAATATTGAAAAAGTAAATATAATTACATCTGCTGGAATTAATATTTATGATTTACTAAATGCTGAGAAACTATTAATAACAGAACAAGCGGTTAAAGCAATTGAGGAGGTGTACGCATAATGCATATTACAAATGTCATTAAAAAACCAATTTTATCAGAAAAAACATATCGTAATATGGCTGATGGGGTTTACACTTTTGAAGTGGCACGTACTGCTAATAAAGTTCAAATTAAAAAAGCTTTTGAAAAAATCTTTGAAGTAAAGGTTGATAAAGTTAATGTTATTAATTATGACCCAAAAGAAAAGAAAATGGGAAAATTTGTTGGAGAAACAACGTATACAAAACGTGCAATCATTAAATTAAAACCAGGAGAAAAATTAGATTTATTAGGAGAAGATAAATAATTCCAGGATACAACTATCTGGGACTGTTTATTGGCGAAATAGGAGGATAAATAAAAATGCCAATTAAGAGTTTTAAACCAGTTACACCGAGTCGTCGTAGTATGACAACATTAGATTATTCCGTTCTAACAACTGATCGTCCGGAAAAATCATTAATTGAAACTCGGAAAAGACATGCTGGTCGTAATAACCAAGGGGTTATTACCACAAGACATAAAGGTGTCGGTCATAAAGTTAAATATCGAATTATTGACTTTAAGCGAAATAAGGATGATGTTGTTGGTAAAATTGCCACAATTGAATATGATCCAAATCGTAATGCCTTTATTTCTTTAGTTAATTATGTTGATGGTGAAAAAAGATATATTTTAGCACCAAAAACAATTAAAGTTGGAATGCAAATTATTAGTGGGGAAAAAAATGATATTAAAGTTGGAAACTGTATGAAATTAAAAAACATTTCAGAAGGGACAGTACTTCATAATTTAGAATTACGTCCTGGTAAAGGTGGACAATTAGCGCGTTCAGCGGGTTCATCAGTTCAATTACTAGGGAAAGATGAAGATGGTAAATATGTTACAATTCGACTAACTTCTGGTGAAGTTCGTAAGGTTCTAGCTGAATGTCGTGCAACTATCGGAGAAGTTGGAAATGAAGATTATGGCTTAGTAAATTGAGGAAAAGCAGGACGTAACCGTTGACGCGGAATTCGGCCAACTGTTCGTGGGTCAGTTATGAACCCAAATGATCACCCGCATGGTGGGGGAGAAGGAAAAGCTCCTGTTGGGCGTAAAGCACCAATGACACCATGAGGTAAAAAAGCATTAGGAGTAAAAACTCGTAATAAGAAAAAAGCTTCAACTAAACTAATTGTTAGAAGACGCACTAAATAATCTTACTAATTAGCAGTCAAATATGACGAATAGTAGTTGAAAGTAAAGATTGAAATTAGAGAGATTATTTAAAAGGAGGTACAACAATGTCACGAAGTCTAAAAAAAGGACCATTTGTTGATAAACATTTACAAAAAAAAGTTGAAGCATTAAATGCAATAAATAAAAAAGAAGTTGTTAAGACTTGATCAAGAAGAAGCGTTATTTTCCCTGAATTTATTGGTCATACCTTTGCTGTACATAACGGAAAAGAACATATTCCGGTTTATGTTACTGAAGATATGGTTGGTCATAAATTAGGAGAATTCTCACCAACGAGAAAATTTGGTGGCCATGGCGATGATAAGAAAAAGAAAAAATAATTAAATTCAGAAAGTGAGTATTATATAAATGAATGTAAGAGCAAACTTAAGAAGTATTCGAATATCGCCACGAAAAGTTAGATTGGTTATCGATTTAATTCGAAATAAAAAAGTGGGAGACGCAATAGTTATTCTTAACAACACAAACAAAAAATCATCAGTACCAGTTCAAAAATTAGTAAAGTCAGCAGTGGCAAACGCTGTTAACAATAATGGCTTGGATGCTGATCGCTTATTTATTAAAGAAATCTTCGTTAACGAAGGACCAACATTAAAACGATTCCGTCCTCGTGCCCACGGACGCGTATATGAAATTTTAAAGAGAACAAGTCACATCACAGTTACTGTTAGTGATGGGCAGCAATAAGAAAGGAAGATAACAAGATATGGGTCAAAAAGTTAGTCCAACGGGATTACGTGTTGGAGTTATTAAAACATGAGATTCAAGATGATATGCTGAAAAGCAAGATTATGTGAATTGATTGCATCAAGATATCAAAATTAGAAAAGCTCTAATGAAAAAATTAAAAGGAGCTAGTGTTTCTAAAATTGAAATTGAGCGAACAAAAAAAGAAATTGTTATCTTTATTAGAACTGCTCGTGTTGGTGTTGTCTTAGGGCAAGAAGGAAAAAACATCGTCGAATTAGTAAAACTAGTAAGAGTTACAATTGGTGATCGTAAAATGGAAGTAAAAATTAATGTTGTTGAAATTAAAAACCCTGATACTGATGCACAATTAGTTGCAAATACAATTGCAGAACAAATTGTTAATCGTGCATCATTCAGAACTGTGCAAAAGTTAGCAATTAAAAAAGCAATGAAAGCTGGTGCACAAGGAATTAAAACTGCTGTATCAGGACGTTTAGGTGGCGTTGATATGGCTCGTACCGAAGGATATACCGAAGGAACAGTACCATTAGCCACTTTACGTAGTGATATTGATTATGCTTTGGCTGAAGCTTTGACAACTTATGGTCAAATCGGTGTTAAGGTTTGAATTTGTAAAGGTGAAATCTTAAGTAAAGATCTAGTCACAACTAGCGATGAAAAACCAAAGTTTGAACGAAGAGATTATGATCGTTCGAACAATAATCGTCGTGAATATCCACCAAAATCACGTTCTGCTCCTAAGGAGGCAAAATAATGTTATTACCAAAAAGAACGAAATATCGTCGTCCACATCGGATTAAATACGAAGGAAAAGCAAAAGGGAATACTAAAGTTGATTTTGGAGAATTTGGATTACAGTCACTAGATGGAGCATGAATTACAAACCGTCAAATCGAAGCAGCGCGGATTGCTATGACACGTTATATGAAACGTTGAGGAAAAGTTTGAATTAGAATTTTTCCCCATATGGCAAAAACTAAAAAACCATTAGAAGTACGGATGGGATCAGGGAAAGGTTCACCAGAAGAATGAGTAGCAGTAGTTAAAACGGGAACTGTTATGTTTGAAGTAACAGGAGTTTCAGAAGAAACAGCCCGTGAAGCGTTACGTTTAGCAATGCATAAATTACCAGTGAGATGTAAGATTATAAAAAAAGGAGAAGAGTAAGATGAATGATTTAAACAAAAAATCAGTTGAAGAGTTAAAAAGACTGGAAGAAGAATCACACGCTGAATTATTTGCTTTAAGATTTCAATCAGCAATGGGGAACTTAGAAAAACCACATCGCATTGGGGAATTGAAAAAACAAATTGCTCGCATTTTAACAATCTTATCTTCTCGTAAAAAAGCTGGTGAAAACACAGCAATTAATGTCAAAATTAATTTAAGTGAAACATACGCTAAAATTGAAAAAGAATCACAAGAATTTGCAAAGCAACGCAAAGCCAAAATTGATCAAATTCTGGCAGAACAAGAAGGTCCCGAAGACAATATGACAAGTTTAATGGATTTACCATTAACTGATGCGATGGAAATGACGGTGGAAGGGCCAAATCTTGAACCAGTTGCTAAAGCAGATGACAAAAAACCAGCAGTGGTAAAAGCAGCAACAACAAAAGAAGTTTCAGCAGCCCCCGCGAAAAAACCAGCAGCACCGTTGCAAGAAAGCAAACCAGCTGCTAATAAAACAACTAAGTCAGCACCAAAAAAAGAAGCTGACAAAAAACCAACTACCCCTGTGGTAAAGAAAGAACCTGCTAAACCAGGAGGAGCAAAGGATGCTGTTTTAAAATCTTTAATTAAAAAGAACGAAGCAGCAAAAGCAGTTAGTAAACCAGCTGCACCAACAACAAGTAGCAAATCAACAGTAACCGTTAAATCAGTTACTTCGGCAAAAGCAGAAATCGAAATGCCAAAAGTAACAAAAAAATCAGCGGGAACTAATACTGCAAAAAAAGATGTTGAACTTAATGCAAAAGAAAAATTAGCAGCAATGAAAAGTTCAATTTCAATCGGAACAAAAAAAGGTCGCGGAACAGGTGTTAAAATCAATTTAGATTTAAAAACAAAAGATCCAAAAGCATCAGAGTATACTTATGGAACAAATTGAAAAGAAAATCGTGATAAAATTTTAACTGCCGGAAAAACAACAAAAAAAGCCGATGATAAAACAACTACCAAGAAAGGGACAGGGAAAAAATAATGGAAAGAAATAGTCGAAAAGTGCTACAAGGCCGTGTTATTTCGGATCGAAGCAATAAAACAATTACTGTTTTAGTTGAAACATACAAAAACCACCCATTATATAAAAAACGTGTTAAGTATTCAAAAAAATATTTAGCTCACGACGAACATGAACAAGCACATACTGGGGATAAGGTAAGTATTATGGAAACACGTCCCTTATCAAAAACTAAACACTTTCGTTTAATTGAAGTTATTGAAAAAGCAATTGGTTAATTAAGAAGAGGAAAAATAAATGATCCAACAAGAAACAAGATTAAGAGTTGCCGATAACTCTGGAGCAAAAGAAGTGTTAGTAATTAAAAACTTAGGTGGTTCATGACGTAAGTTTACTAATATTGGGGATATTGTTGTATGTACCATTAAAAAAGCCACTCCCGGTGGGATTGTTAAAAAAGGGCAAGTTGTTAAAGCAGTTATTGTTCGCACAAAACGCGGATTAAAAAGAACCGATGGAACACAAATTCAATTTTCAGAAAATGCAGTAGTTTTAATTAAAGAAGATAAGACGCCACGGGGAACACATATTTTTGGTCCAATTGCCCGTGAAGTTAGGGATGCTGGATTTGGAAAAATTGCATCATTAGCGCCAGAAGTATTATAGGAGGCTAAGTTATGAGTAAAGTTAAATTTAAAAAAGGTGACTTAGTCAAAGTTGTAACGGGAAAACACAAGGGAACTGAAGGACCAATCATCCGTGTTTTACGTGAAAAAAGTCGTGTTGTCATTGAAGGAATTACTAATATTAAACATGTTAAACCGTCACAAGACAACACCGAAGGAGGAATTCAACAAGTTCCTGCTTCAATTCATATTTCAAATGTTGCATTAATTGATCCAAAGAACAAAAAAGAAATTACTAAAATTAGCTATCAAGTTGCTGATAATGGTAAAAAAGTTCGCATTGCTCGTAAGTCAAAAGCGCATTTAGCGTAAAGAAAGGAATAATTATTAATAATGAATGTTAGTTTAGAAAAAAAATATAAAGATGTAATTGTTAAAGAATTATTCAAAGAGCAAGGTTATCAGTCAATTATGCAAGTTCCTGCTGTTAAAAAAATTGTTGTTAACATGGGAGCTGGTGATGCAGCACAAAATAGTAAAGTAATCGAAGATATTACAAATGAATTAGCGTTAATTACAGGATTACATCCAGTTGTTACCAAAGCAAAAGGTTCAATTGCGGCCTTCAAATTACGAGAAGGAATGCCAATTGGAGCAAAAGTTACTTTACGTGGTAAAAAGATGTATCAGTTTTTAGATAAACTAATTAACATTGCTTTACCACGAGTAAGAGATTTCCGTGGGGTTAGTCTCGACGCTTTTGATGGGTGCGGGAATTACACGCTAGGAATCAAAGAACAAATTATTTTTCCCGAAATTGACTATGATAAAGTTAAAAAAATTCGTGGAATGGATATCACAATTGTCACAAGTGCAAGTAATAATGGCAATGCTCACGCCTTATTAGGTAAAATGGGAATGCCATTTAAAAAATAGGAGGAAAGAAATATGGCCAAAAAATCATTAAAAGTTAAACAACAACGCCATCCAAAATTCAAGGTAAGAGGTTATACTCGCTGTGGAAACTGTGGACGACCTCATACTGTGTTACGTAAATTTAATTTATGTCGTTTATGCTTTAGAAATTTAGCATACAAAGGACAAATTCCTGGGGTTAGAAAAGCTTCATGATAGAAAGAGAGACTAATTAATTATGATGATTGATACAATTGCTGATATGTTAACAAGAATTCGAAATGCTAACCAACGTTTACACAAAAGTGTGATCATTCCTTCAAGTAAAATGAAAGTAAGAATTGCTGAGATTTTGAAAGAAGAAGGTTATGTTGAAGATTTTAAAATATCAGGAGATGTGAAAAAAGAATTAAGTTTAACTTTGAAGTACAAAGGAAAAACAAAAGTTATTTCAGGATTAAAAAGAATCTCAAAACCAGGATTAAGAGTTTATGTAACCGTTGAAAAAGTACCTCAAGTTTTAAATGGGATGGGAATTGCAATTATTTCAACAAGCCAAGGAATTATGACAGATAAAGCAGCAAAACATGCTCACTTAGGTGGGGAAGTTATTGCTTATGTTTGATAGCAAACTTTAAAGGAGAACAGAAAAATGTCTCGTATTGGTAATAGAGAGTTAAAAATTCCAACAGGTGTCGAAGTAACAATTCAACCAAACAATGTTATTGTCAAAAGCACAAAAGGACAATTAGAACAAGCAATCCCAAGTGTTATTACCGTTAACGCAAAAGATGGCATTGTGACAACAGAAAGAGCAAATGACGTGAAACATAGTAAGCAATTACACGGAACAATCAATTCTTTAATTCAAGGAATGTTGGAAGGTGTTAGCAAAGGTTTCAAAAAAGAATTAGAAATTAATGGGGTTGGTTATCGTGCTGCTTTAGCAGGTGATAAATTAACCTTAAACTTAGGATATTCCCATCCAGTTGAGTATCATATTCCAAAAGGAATTACCATTACCCTTCCCAAACCAACACAAATTGTTGTGGAAGGAATTTCAAAACAATTAGTTGGGGAAGTAGCAGCTAACATTAGAAATTATCGTAAACCTGAACCTTACAAAGGAAAAGGGGTTAAATACAAAGATGAACATATTATTCGTAAAGAAGGGAAATCTGCTGGTAAATAGCAGAAGAGAGGAAGAACAACAATGGCAAATTTACAAAGTCAAAGTCGAAGCGCAAAACGTAAAAAAAGACATTTTCGTGTTCGTGCAAAAATCAATGGTACTTCTGCAATTCCCCGTTTGAATGTGTTCAAGTCGAATGGGCATTTCTATGCCCAATTAATTGATGATGTTAAGCAAACAACAATTGTTGTTGCCTCAACATTAAAAATGGCAGATTTAAAAACAACAAGTAATGTTGGGGCGGCAGAAAAAGTCGGAACTGATATTGCAAAAAAAGCACTTGATAAAAAAGTTACAACAGTAGTATTTGATCGTGGTGGGTACTTATACCATGGAAAAGTAAAAGCATTTGCAGAAGCTGCGCGTAAAGCAGGATTAAAATTTTAAAAGGAGCAATAAGAAAATATGGCAGAGAATAAAACAGATTTAACACCAAATACTGGTGGACCATCAACACCATCACAACCACCAAAAGGTGATTTTTCACGAAACAATCCCCGTCAACCATATCAACGTTCAGAACGAAACTTTGATCGTCGTGGTGAGGATAATATGTTTGAAGAAAAAGTAGTAACAATTCGTCGTGTGACAAAAGTTACAAAAGGAGGACGTCACTTCCGTTTTGCGGCAGTTGTCGTTATTGGTGATAAAAAAGGTCGTGTTGGGTTTGGAACTGGAAAAGCAAATGAAGTTCCTGATGCAATTAAAAAAGCAATTAAAGAAGCAAAAAAACAATTAGTAAAAGTGCCTTTAGTTGGAACAACAGTTCCCCATCAAATTATTGGTCATTTTGGAGCCGGTGAGGTTTTAATTAAACCAGCGTGCAAGGGAACCGGAGTTATTGCCGGGGGGCCAGCGCGAGCAGTAATTGAGCTAGCGGGCTTAGCAGATGTTTATACAAAATCATTAGGATCAAATACGCCAATCAATATGATTAGAGCAACATTAGATGGTTTACGCAATTTACGAACAGTTGAGCAAATTGCGAAATTACGTGGTAAAACCCCAGAAGAATTACAAGGATAAGAGGTAAGGAAGATGAAATTAAACGAATTACAATACACCGAAGGGGCTCGTCATAGTAAAAAACGTTTAGGACGAGGAACTTCTTCTGGTCTTGGAAAAACTTCGGGGAAAGGTCATAAGGGGCAAAATGCTCGTACTGGGGGTGGCGTTCGTTCTGGTTTTGAAGGGGGACAAACGCCAATCTTTCGCCGCTTACCAAAAGTTGGGTTTACTAATATTTCAACAAAAACTTATGTGTTATTAAACTTAAGTGATTTAGAAAAACTTAGTTTAAATGACGTTAACCATCAAACATTAGTTGCAAAAAAAGTGCTAAAAAATGAGAAAGAATTAATTAAAATCTTAGGGAATGGTACAATATCTAAGAGTGTTAATGTTAAAGTTAACAAAATTTCACAAACTGCAAAAGCAGCAATTGAAAAAGCCGGAGGAAAAGTGGAGGTAATATAGTGAAAACTAAAACAAAAAAAAGAAAAACAACCCGCAAAAATGGTGATATTGATATTGTTAAATCATCAAATTTCTTTGTTAAAAATAAAGATTTGATGAAACGAATTGGTTTTACCTTATTAGTTTTAGTTTTAATCCGCTTGGGAAGTTATTTAACAGTCCCAGGTGTTACAATTTCACAGAACTTCCAAGATCTATCAAACAATGACCAGTTCTTTAGTTTGATTTCGATGTTGGGAGGAGGAACATTAGGGAAGTTTTCTATTTTAGCGTTAGGAGTTTCACCATATATTACTGCTTCAATTATTGTGCAGTTATTATCAACTGACGTTATTCCCCCACTATCGCGCTGAGCGAAGAGTGGGGAACGCGGTCGAAAAAAATTAGATCGTTTAACAAAATGATTAACAATTCCGTTTGCAATTATGCAAGGAATTGCAACAATTTTTACAATGGCAAATCAAGGAATTATTTCGCCAAAATGAGATTCATCTGATTTTGGAACTGGAAGTCCAATTTTCTATTATCTGTTAGTACCAACGGCTTTAATTGCTGGAACAATGTTAATGTTATGATTAGCAGATCAAATGACAATTAAAGGAATCGGAAATGGGGTTTCGTTAATTATTTTTGCTGGAATTGTTGAGCAATTACCAAACAATTTACAAACAACATTTAAGTTTTGAATTTCAGGACAAGAGGATATTAACTTATTGTTTGATGGAATTTTAAAATTCTTAGTTTATGTTGTAATGTTTTTATTGGTAGTGTTGTTTGTTGTAATGTTAAATGAATCAGAACGTAAATTACCAATTCAACAAACCGGAAGTGGGTTAGCGTCAGGTGATGAAAATAATCATCCCTTCCTACCCTTAAAAATTAATTCCGCGGGAGTTATTCCAGTAATTTTTGCTTCAGCATTAATTTCAGCGCCAATTACTGTCGCTCAAATTATTAGCGTTAGCAATCCAGCTAATGGCTTTGTCCAATTTACGAATAATTATTTATCGTTTAGTACTTGGCCAGGAATTATTATTTATGCTGTGTTAACAATTTTATTTACGTTCTTATATTCACAAGTTCAAATGAATCCAGAAAAGATTGCGGAAAACTTTCAAAAGGCCGGAACTTTTATTCCAGGGGTCCGTCCCGGAAAAGAAACCGAAAAATACATTAAAGGAACAATTAACCGTTTAAGTATTTTAGGATCAGTTTTTTTAGCAGCAATTGCGATTTTACCATATGTAATTAGTAAGTTAACATCATTACCAAGTGCATTAGCAATTGGAGGAACAGGATTAATTATTATGGTGTCAGTTGCGTTAGAAACAATGCGTCAAGTTAAAGGTCGTATTACTCAACAAGCTTTTATTGACAAAAAGTCACAGAAATTAGAAGATGAAACAAAAGATTCATACTTATGATAGAAAGCCAGAGGACAAACAATGCGAAACATTATTTTGTTAGGAGCGCCAGGTAGTGGGAAAGGAACCCAATCTGAGCATTTAGTCAAACAATTTGGCTTTACGCATCTTTCAACCGGAAATATTATTCGTGATAATATTAACCAGAAAACACCGTCAGGATTGTTGTGTCAACAATATTCTGAACAAGGAAAGTTAGTTCCTGATGATCTTATGATTGAAATGGTTGAACAACATTTACAAACAATCAGTGGTGATTTAATTTGAGATGGTTTTCCGCGGACAATTACGCAAGCAGCAAAATTAGACCAGTTACTACAAAAGTTGAATAGTAAAATTGATCATACTTTATATTTTGAAATTGATGAAAGAAAATTATTTGATCGGATTGTTGGACGGTTAACTTGTCCAACTTGTGGACGTACGTATCATCGCACAGCGTTTCCACCAAAAGTCGAATGAGTTTGTGATGATGATCAAACACCATTGGTGCAACGAAAAGATGATAGTGAAGAAAAAATTAAAATTAGGTTAGCAGCTTATCAAAATGATACAGTACCCTTAGTGCAGTATTATTTAAATCAGCAAGTACTAACCGTTATTGATGCTGATATGGAAGGATATGCTGTATGGGACCAAATTATGGCAGTTCTAAAATAACGGGGATTGGAGGTAATAGATAAAATGGCCAAAACTGATTTATTAGAGGTACAAGGAACAATTTTAGAAGTATTACCAAATACAATGTTTAAGGTGAAACTAGAAAATGGGGCAGTTATTTTAGCTCACGTTTCGGGTAAAATCCGGATGAATTACATTCGCATTTTACCTGGGGATGCAGTAGTTGTCGAAATGTCACCTTATGACTTAGAACGTGGGCGAATTATTTTTAGACATAAATAAAAAAGAATAACAAAAATAAAATTTGGTAAAGGAGAATACACGATGAAAGTAAGATCATCAGTTAAAAAAATCTGCGACAAATGTCGTGTAATTAGAAGAAAAGGGCGTGTGATGATAATTTGTTCACAACCAAAACATAAACAACGACAAGGTTAAGAAAGGACGGGAAGAAGATAGATGGCACGTATTGGCGGAGTGGATATTCCAAATGATAAGCGCGTTGTAATTGCATTAACTTACATTTATGGAATTGGAAAACCACAATCACAAAAAATTTTAAAAGAAGCAAAAATATCAGAAGATATTCGAGTAAAAGATTTATCAGAAGATGAATTAACAACAATTAGGAATGAAATTGCAAAACTAAAAACCGAAGGTGACTTACGGCGTGAAGTTGCTTTAAACATTAAACGATTAATGGAAATTGGGAGTTATCGTGGGATGCGTCACCGTAAAAGTTTACCAGCGCGCGGACAATCTTCAAAGCAAAACGCTCGTACGGTTAAAGGACCGCGTAAAACGGTTGCTAATAAGAAAAAATAATAGATAAGGAGAAGAATTATGGCTGTTAAGAAGACAACGAATAAGAAAAAAGTTAAGAAAAATGTCCTAAAGGGAATTGCACATATTCATTCAACTTTCAATAATACAATCGTTACCATTTCCGATGAAGCGGGTAATGTAATTTCATGATCATCAGCAGGGGCAATGGGTTTTAAAGGAAGTAAAAAATCAACCCCATATGCAGCACAAATGGTTGCTGAAGCTGCTGGGAAAGCAAGTCAAGAACACGGAATGAATAGTGTTCAAGTTGAAGTAAAAGGACCAGGTCCGGGGCGAGATGCTGCAGTCCGTAGTATTCAAGCAATTGGATTAGAAATTACTTCAATTAAAGATGTAACGCCAATTCCTCATAATGGGGCACGACCACCAAAAAGACCAAGAGGATAGGAGAAGGATCAGGCGATGAAACAATTTATTAGACCAGAATTTAAATTACAAGCAGAAGATAAAGCAAATAATTATGGAAAGTTTTTAGTGGAACCTTTAGAACGAGGGTTTGGGGTAACATTGGGGAATGCTTTACGCCGAACATTGTTATCAGCAACACCAGGGGCTGCTGTTTTTGCAGTTCGTATTAAAGGGGCTTCACACGAATTTACTGCTATTCCCGGGGTTGTTGAACATGTTACAAAAATAATTTTAAATATTAAAAATTTAGTATTGAAAATTAACCAAGATATTATTCCTGATGGTGAATCAGTTATCTTGAAGGTAGTTTCTTCAAAAGAAGGAGAAGTTTACGCGAAAGATTTAGTGGTGCCAACGGGAGTTGAAATTATTAATGGAACCTTATTATTAGCAACAATTGCTAAAGGTGGGGAATTAGAACTAGAATTACACGCTCGTAATTCGCGTGGTTATAAATCATTTACAGATAACAAGAAAGAAAAAAAATATGCTGATTTAATCGTGATTGATTCAAATTATTGTCGAATTCAACGAGTAGCATATAATGTTGAACCAACAAAAGTTGGGAAAAATGCGGACTTAGAAAAATTGGAGTTAGAAATTCAAACTGATAGTTCAATTACACCAGTTAATGCTGTTGCAATGGCGGCAAAAGTTATTACTGAACACTTAGAGTTCTTCGTTAATTTAAACGAAGCAATTAAATTAACCCAAATTATTTCATCAGAAACTGAAACAGAAGAAGATGAATTAGATCGTAGTATTGATGAATTAGAATTTACCCAACGTTCACAAAACTGTTTAAAACGAGCAAAAATTGATACGTTACGGGACTTAGTTTCAAAAACAGAAGATGAAATTCAAGATATTCGAAACTTAGGAAAAAAATCACTAACAGAAATCAAGGACAAAGTGGCCCAATTAGGTTTACACTTTCGTCGCGATTAGGAAAGGAGGAATGTTATCATGTCATATCAACAAAAAAGAGGAAAAAATACAGCTTGACGAAATGGCTTAATGCGTAATTTAGCAACAGAATTAATTATTAATGAACGTTTAGAAATTACTGAAACCCGAGCAAAAGAACTACGTCGTCATGTTGATAAATTAATTACCTTAGGGAAACGACAAGATTTACATGCTCGTCGTCGTGCTGCTAGTTTTTTACGCGATATTGATGCGAATGAAAAAGAAACAGCATTACAAAAATTATTTAATGGTGTTGCAAAAAAATATCAAAATCGTAATGGGGGTTATACTCGCATTTTAAAATTAGATAATCGTAAAGGGGACAATGCTCCAATGGTGATTATTGAATTAGTATAAAGGAAAACTAACAGGATCGTTAGTTTTTTTCTTTTTATGATACAATAAAAAAAGAAATGGAGTCAAAACATGATTACAATTAAAACTGAGCAAGAAATTGAATATATGCGGAAAGCTGGTGTTGTTTTAAAACAAATTCATCAAGAATTACGAGCAATGATTAAACCGGGCGTAACAGGAATAATGCTTAATCATCGCGCAGAAGAAATTATTGCCGCAAATGATTGTCAACCCAATTTTAAAGGATTATATGGTTTTCCTGCATCAATTTGTGTTTCTTTAAATACTGTCTTAGTGCATGGGATTCCTAATGATGTTCCATTCCAAGTGGGTGATCTTGTTTCAATTGATGCAGGATGTGCTTATAAGGGCTATAATAGTGATGGTGCTTTTACTGTTATTGTTGATGCTGATCAAAATCCAGAGCATGTTAAGTTACTAACTGTTACAGAAACAGCGTTAACAAAAGCAATGGCAATTTTAAAACCAGGCGTTCGGATTGGTGATATTGGTGCTGTAATCCAAACATATGTTGAAGGGGAAGGCTTTTACTTACCAACTGAATTTACTGGTCACGGAATTGGGCACAGTTTACATGAAGACCCAATGATTCCGAATGTTGGAAGTGCGGGAACGGGGCTGCGGTTGCAAGCAGGGATAACAATTTGTATTGAACCAATGGTCCAAATTGGAACTAAAGCGATTAAAATGTTAGATGATGGGTGAACACCTGTTTCGGCATTAGGATTAGCGAGTGCCCACTTTGAGCATACGATATTAATTACTGAAACCGGTTATGAGGTTTTAACATAACGGTTTTTATAATTTTTAAATTTGAAATTGAAAAATATTCTAATATCGTGTATCATAAATAAAAAGGGCTTGATAATTTATTATAGGAGGAGATAATGATGAGATTCAAAGAAAGAAATTGAACTTGAAAGATTAATATTTTTGGTAAGCATATTAAAGCGGGAACAGGAAAATATGACCCGTTTGATTATGGCCGTGTAAAACGAATGGCGCGCGAAGAAGCAAAACAACAACGATTAGAAGCAAAACAAAATCGTAATAATAATTATAATTTTTAAAACCATACTTAGAATTAAGTATGGTTTTTGTTTTTTATGTTGGAAATTATTTTATAGGTGGTAAGTGATAAGAATTAGCAATTTTTTTATAAATCATTGTTTGACAATCTTCATCGGTATAACCATTAAACCGAAAAACACCAACAAAGTGATAACCAATGCCTTTTTCTTTTTCATTTAATTTTGCAAAAGTGACAAATTCAGTTTGCTGTTGGCTTTGTTGTTCACCAAGTTTTTTTCGTTTACTAAGCGGTTTGGTGCTATCAAATTGATAAAGATATGTTCCATCAGGAGCAATGTAATTGGCATAACCCTTTTCAATTTCCCCAGCAAGGCGATGGGTGGTGGGATATTTACTAGTCACACTTGTTGGTGATCATTAATAGTATAACCACTTTTCAATGTTGAAAGATGATTTTCATCGGTAAAAAGGGCACTTAAAACATCAAAGATGGTACGAAAGATAATATCATCGGTTGTTTTAATTTCTCTTTGTTGTAAAATTTTTTGTAATGTTTCATTTGGCATTTTAAAACCTCTATTTTCAAAGCATTTAAGTTCAATGATTTTCTTTTCTAGTGTAATATAATAATTATACTAAAAAATAAATTAAAATGTTATAATTATTACAAGTATAAATAGGGGGGGGATACTAGTATGTTTTTATCATTTCTTATTGTAACACAGAATAACCCCGTCAAACTAATGAAAACATTAATGTCAATTAAAGAGCAAACCAATGGTGATTATGAAATTGTTTTAGTTGATGATACTGGTTTTCAACCTAAATCACCAACATTAGAGGTTATGAGTGAGCATTTTTATAATGTTGGTAAAAAAATGCAAGTCGTTACCAATTTACGAAGTCAAGGTTTTTCTTATGGTCTTAATAGTGCTATTTGTGTTGCACGTGGGGATTATTTTATGATTGTTGATGAAGGTGAAGTTATTCATAAAACAGCTGTTGCTGTGCTAAAAGAAAATGTTACAAAACACCAAGTTGAGCATAAAAAAATTGATATTGTTGAATTTCGGTTACATTATCCGCATTCAAAAGGAAATAGTGAGATTCGTAATAAAGCTAATGTTTTATTATCTCCAAAAACAGATAAGGAAGTGTTAGCTTACACCCATTCTTTGGTTTTTACTAAAATTTTTCGGCGTAAATTAGTATTGCAAAAAAATATTATGTTACTTAATTATCGCCGGACTGATGCCTTCTTCATTTATAATATCTTAGCATATGCCAACGGTTTTTTAGCAATTGAAGATATTTTAGCTGATTATGAATTAGGGCTTGTCAATTATAGCGTTTTTGATTTACTAAAACAATGAATTTATATTTTTAATTTATATCGTGATTTAAATTTATATCGTGAGTATCAAGAAGAATTAGAATATGCCTTTATTCGTTTTTGTCTTGTGACATTTTTACGTCTGGTACGGTTGCAAAACAATAAAGCCTTATCTATTAAAGCGATTCATAGCACCGAAAATAAATTAGAACGACGATATAAAAGTTTTCTTAAAAATAAATACATTAAAGATATTCAAGAACCAAAGTTTAAAGTAATTGTTAGTGATATTAAAGGATTTATTAAAAATTGAAAACTAGAAAATGCTAAATAAGATTTTATGACAGAATTAAATGATAAAACTAAGCATTCGATGCAAAACAACGATACGGAGAATACGACAATAGCAACAACAACGGAAGGCGAAGATTATAACTTGCACCAATTAGCGCGACCAGCACGCATTATTTTCGTGCGTTTTCTTGATATTATTTTAGCTAGTTTAATTCCATTAATTTTAACTTTGACAATGAATTACTGAGATGCTCAGCGTACTGTTTGAGTACCAATTGTTGTGATTGGCATAACATTTTTGTTGTTCTTTTGTTATTTTGTCCTTTTACCGTATTTTTGAGATGGTAAAACGATTGGTAAGTTTTTATTTCAAATTAAATTAGTTAACACAGAACAAAAATTAAAATTAGGAGTTATTTTTACGCGAGAATTATTTATTATATTTTTGCCGTGGTTTATTGTATTATTAACAAATTTAAGTTTAAATTTAATTTTTCATGTTAATTTAGGTGATTTATTTCGAACAACTAACAAAAATCCCGTGGCAATTATTGTGATTCGAATTGTAACAACAACTTATTTTTTATGATATTTAGGGTTAATTTTTGCGGTTGTTTTAAATCCAAATCATCAAATTTTATTTGATCGTCATTTTAATTTATTTAATGCTAGAACAAAACCAATTGTTAAAAAACAAAAAAAGGCGTCAAAAAAACCAATAACAAGAGAGCATCAACATATTCATTTACAAAAAGATCAACCGGGGAATATTTCTGATGAAATTTTAAAAGAAATTGATGAATTATAAGGTAAAATGTAATTGTTTGAAAAGAAAGGCAGAAGCACATGGGAAATGAATTTATTGAACATTTAAATCCAAATCAACGAGAGGCTGTCTTAGCAATTAATGGTCCTGTTCGAATTATTGCTGGCGCTGGTAGTGGAAAAACACGAGTAATTATTAATAAGATTGCTTATTTAATTAAATACGCTGATTTACAACCATGACGAATTTGTGCGGTGACTTTTACGAATAAAGCAGCGAATGAAATGAAAGAACGGATTGTTGACTTAATTGGTGTTAATGGCAAACGTTGTATGATTTCAACTTATCATGCTTTGTGTGTACGCATCTTACGCGAAGATATTGTTGCGCTAAATTATGAGCGTAATTTTAATATTATTGATATGGCTGATCAAGATAGTATTTTACGTAATATTTATAAAACATTTAATGCTAAGTATGATGCCCAAGAAAGCCGGATGGTAAAGAATTATATTAGTAATCAAAAGAATGATTTTATTAGTCCGGCCAGTGCAAAGGATAATGCAATTGGGGATGAAAAACGTTGAGCGGAAGTGTATGGACATTATGAGACACGGTTAAAAGAATTAAATAGTCTTGATTTTAACGATTTAATCTTGCTAACATATAAGTTATTTAAACACCATCCAGAAGTTTTAGAAAAATGACAAAATCGTTTTGATTATTTTTTAGTTGATGAATTTCAAGATACAAATGAAATTCAATTTGATATTATTAAATGATTAGTTGGTGACGCACATAATATTATGGTTGTTGGGGATCCTGATCAAACAATTTATTCATGACGGGGAGCAAAAGTTAGGTTAATTTTAAATCTTGAGCAATATTTTCCGGGAACAGAAACAATTATTCTGAATGAAAATTATCGATCAAGTCAAAGTATTTTGTCATTAGCTAATAATTTAATTGCAAATAATAAAGACCGAATTGAAAAGGATTTATTTACAAACCAAACATTAGGACAGTTACCAATTTTATATCATGCTGTAAATAGTGCTGATGAAAGTGACTTTGTGGCACGAAAAGTTAAGGAATTGATTAAACAAGAAAGTTATGATTATAAAGATGTTTTAATTTTATATCGGGCAAATTACTTATCGCGTGATTTAGAAGTTGCTTTAGCAGACTATGGAATTTCTTATCGTATTTTTGGAGCGTTCAAATTTTATGAACGAAAGGAAATTAAAGATGCGCTTGCCTTTTTAAAAATAATTATGAATAATGACCAGTTAGCAGTGGAACGAGTATTATTATTAACGCCAAAAATTGGTTCAAAAGCATTTGAACAAATTATCACAGTTTTAAAAGAACGAGAATTAACTTTTACGGCATTGTTAGAACATCATTTTGATTTATTACCAACAAGTTTACAACATAATCTAGCTGCTTTACGCACAGCAATGTTAGCTGCTTTAACAGAATTACCAAAAACAGCAACAATTGAAAATCTGGTAATATTATTGTTAAATAAAACAGGATATCAACAACGTTTGCGTGATAATTTTGAAGAAGAACGTGAAGAAAATATTTTAGAATTAATTAACTCAATAAAAAAATTTGACCAGCAAAATGATAATCTAACTGGAGTTGAATTATTAAGTGAATACTTACAATTAGTTTCATTACAAACCGATAGTGATAGTGATAATTTAACTGATAATACTGTTTCTTTAATGACAATTCATAATGCGAAAGGATTAGAAAAAAAGATTGTTTTTATTGTTGGTTTAAATGAAGGAATTTTTCCATCAAGTCAGGCAATTAAAATAGGCCATGATCAGATTGAAGAGGAACGACGAACATTATATGTTGCGATTACAAGAGCACAAGAAATGTTATTTTTAAGTCATCCAGAAGGTTATTCATATATTACCGGAAACGAACGTTTTCCTTCGCGTTTTATTAAAGAATTAGATAGTGATTTTCATCAAAAGGTTAATAGTGAATTAATATTTAGTAAACCAAAACCTTTTTCAAACCGTGATGGGATGAAGTCAAGTGGTGAAACAACAGTTTTTCATTTGAACAAAAATGTTGAACCATCTTTTAAACCTAACTTATGAAAAGTAAATGATACTGTTAGTCATGATTTGTTTGGCATTGGGGTGGTTGTAAAAATTATTGCTCAAAATGTACAAATTGTTTTTCCAGACCCGTACAAAGTTAAAATCATTTCAGCAGATAGTCAGGCAATTAAGAAAGTAGAATAAGGGAGGTTGAACTAGATGAAAATTAAAAATTATAAAGAATTAGCAAAAATTGCTGGTTGTGGTGTTGGCACAATTTCGCGCTATTTTAGTGGCGGTTCAATTAGTGATGATATGCGAGAGCGGATTAACGCAATTTTACAACAAAATGATTTTTTATTTAAAAAGAATCAGGTGCAAACAAATGTTACATTATTAATTTTTGATAAAACATCAAAATGGACTTGCCAAATTATTCAATTTTTAGCAAATAAATTAGCCAATGAAAATATTATGATTAATATCGTGTTAATTAATGAAGATGAAAACCTCTTTGACTTAAAGCTACAAGCCTTACAACAACAATAAAATATGAAAATAATTATTTTTACTAGTTATTATGAAGAAGTTTCAAAACTATTAAAAAAATATGAAAATAATATCAATGTTCTTCTGTTTGGACAACAAAATAACAAGTTCCAAGCATTATATTTTAACTTTGAAAAAATAATGTACCAATTAGTAACAAAAATTGCTTCGCAAACAAAAGCAATCTTGTATTTATCATTAGGAACAGAGTGAAAAACATTATATCGAGGATATTTTAAGGCTAGTAATGATTTAAACTTATTGACAAATTATCTTGTTTTAACTGGTGATGATTATGAAACTGATGTAACATTATTGACAAATACGATAATTGACAAACATATTGAAACAGTAATTTGTGTTGATGAAGAAAGTTATTTTCTTGTTAAAAGTATTAAAAAATTAGATTGCAAAATTATTAATGTTATTTTTGAACCCAATTTAGTGACTAATTATTTGATATCAAATCAAGCAATTAAAATTAATTTTAATTGAATTATTGAACAGATAATGATATTTCTAAATTCAAGAACAATTTCTGATGAACAACAAGAAATTCCCGTTGAAATTATTGGTTAAAAAGGTAAAATTGTTGAATGATAATATAGTTATTTTTATTTTTTTTGATATAATAAGTGAGTATATTTTAAAGGAGGAAATTTAATGGCATCATTTAAAGCTGTTATCGCTGATCCTGTTGGGATGCATGCTCGCCCAGCTGCATTAATTGTAGGAGAAGCAGGAAAGTACCAGTCAGATATTACTATTTTCTCAGGAGGAAAAACTGGTAATCTGAAATCAATTATGACTATTATTGCGTTAGGAATTCACCAAGGTGCAAAAGTGAAAATTGTTGCATCAGGTGCTGACGAAGAATCTGCAATTGCAGGAATCGAAAAAGTAATGAAAGACAACAAGGTTATTTAGATTGGATTTTTATTGAATATACAAAACAATAATAAATACTACAATTTTGTAGTATTTATTATTATTTTTGATAGTAATCGGTTTCTTATCATTTTATTAAAAATTATTATATTTTAGAGGTGTATGTAATGGTAATTTTTGCAATTGAAACAAGTTGTGATGAAACTAGTGTTGCGATTTATAAAAATAGAAAAATTTTAGCAAATGTTATTTCGTCCCAAATTAATGAACACACAAAATGTGGTGGTGTTGTTCCAGAGCTTGCGTCCCGTTTGCATTTAAAAAATTTTCCATATGTTTTATTAGAAGCTTTACAAACAGCAAAAATAAAAATCACAGATTTACAATACATTGCTTACACAGAAAAACCAGGTTTAATTGGTGCGTTACATATTGGTAAAATAATTGCTGAAACTTTAGCCAGCTATTTAGCAATTCCAATTCTGCCATTAAATCATTTATATGGTCATATTTACGCTAGTGCAATTGATAATAATTTTTTATTTCCCTTGTTAGCGGTTCTTGTTAGTGGTGGCCATACCCAACTAATATTAATGAAAAAACATTTAGATTTTGAAATTTTAGGTTTAACATTAGATGATGCAGTTGGTGAATGTTATGATAAAGTTGCACGCATGCTAGAACTAGGATATCCTGGCGGGCCAATCATTGATAAAATAGCAGGAACTGGGACACCAACCGCTTATCATTTACCATTGCCTTTGAATGACCAAAGTTATAATTTTTCTTTTAGTGGTTTAAAATCAGCGGCAGCTAATTTAATTGCAAAAGAACACGGTAAGGAAAATCTTAACCTCCCTAATTTTTGTGCCACCTTTCAGAAAACTTGTGTTGATATTATTATGCGAAAAACAAAGTTGGCAATTAAAAATTTTCAACCAAAGATGGTTACGTTAGTTGGCGGCGTTTCTGCCAATAGTGCATTGCGGACAGCAATATTAGATCTAGCAACATCAAATTTAAAAGTAATTATTCCAAAATTAGAATATTGTACTGATAATGCTGCAATGATTGCCCGCTTGGCGGCACAAGAATTAATGGAAAATAGAATAAAAGGAGATTAGATACAATGGCATCGTTTTTATCAAAATTAGAGACATTTGATTCAAAGAATTTTACCAAAAAGGAAAATGAAATAATTAAATATATTAAAGAAAATATGAAAGAAGTAACAACAATGAATATTGAAATTTTAGCACAACGAGTTAATACTGGTTATAGTGCAATTTATGGTTTGTTACGAAAAGTGCAAATTAAAGGTTATCGTGATTTTCTAATTGCAATTGCTGCTGATGTTGAAATTAAATCATTAGATTTTGAAAACATGGAAAGTTTAATGAAAAAAACATACTTTGATATTCTTAATCAAAATGATACGATGATTAATAATGATGTAATGAATCAAACGATTAATGCTATTAAGGGAGCATATCGAATTTTTGTGATTGGAATGGGTTCAACTAATGCGTTATCACAAACTTTAGCATTAGAATTATATCACTTTGGTTTTAATGCCTTTAATTTAAATGAAAACGAAGAGGATCTAATGGTTCGTTCTCGTTTTATGAATAAAAATGATTTAATTTTAGCTTATTCATTATTTGGTGATAATGAATCAGTCAACAAAGCTTTAACAATTGCGAAAGAAAAAGGAGTTACAATTATTGCTATTTCTGGAAAAGATATGTCAAAAGCGGTTCAATTATCAAATTGATCACATATTATTTCTACTCCTAATCAACGCGCTAATGACCATAAAATTTATGTCAATAAACTATTACCTTGAATGTATTTTACTGATCATTTAATTAATAAGATTTGATCATCAGATATCGTTGATAAAGAGTTTGTCATGGCACAACAAGATAATCGTTGGGATTATTAACAAATGGAAAATATTTCAATCCTTTCTAAGTTATCAATGATTCAAGGAAGTTGTACTAAAAAAGAAGTTAAAATTGCTAATTATATTCGCGATAATGTTCGCAATATTCGTAATATCAAGATTGAAGAATTATCAAAAGCAACGGGCATTGGTTATTCGCCAATTTATTCTTTAATTGATAAATTAGGTTTTAAAGGTTATCGTGATTTTATTATTGCAATTGTTGCTGAACAAGAACGATTAGAAACTAATAATTTAAATTTAGATGCAACAGAGAATATCTTTTTATATTATCAAGATATTTTACAACGTAACAATCAAATTTTTCATAGTGATAAATTGTTAGAAACAGTGACACTACTAAAAAAAGCAAAAGCAATTTATTTAGTTGGTGTTGGTAATACCGGTTTAGCAGTAAAAGAGTTAGCTAATCGTTTATTTAGTTTTGGTTTTGCTTGTAGTAATTTAGTTGAAGATGAAAATAATACTATTATGCGGGCAAGTTTAATGCAACCAGATGATTTACTAATTTGTATGAGTTTAGAGGGAAAAACACAAGCTGTTGTTGCGGCTGCAAAAGAAGCAAAAAACAATGGTGCAAATGTTGTTGCCGTTACTTCAAAATATAATTCTGATTTATCAAAATATGCTGATGTTAACCATATTGTTGTTTCATCATCATTATATGAAAAAAGTGAAATTTTTATTTCAGTGCTATTACCATTAATATATTGAAACGATAATTTAATTCAGGTGTTATTATCAATGGATAAAGATCGCCAATATTTAGAAAATAAGGTTAAAAGTAATAAAATTTTAAAAAAGTATCGTTAAATTGCAAGGAACTAATGTTTCTTTTTGTTTTTTATAGTACAATATAAATTAAACATAGAATATTAAGAGGAGATTACAATGACACCACATATTAATGCCAAAAAAGAAGATATTGCTAAGACAGTTTTGATGCCCGGTGATCCATTACGAGCTAAATTTATTGCGGAAACTTTTTTAGAAAATGTAAAATTAGTAAATGAAATTAGAAATATGTATATGTATACGGGGACTTATCAGAATAAACCAATTACAATTGCTGGAAGCGGAATGGGTTGTCCAAGTATTGGGATTTATTCGTATGAATTATTTAAATTTTATGATGTTGATAATATTATTCGGATTGGTTCAGCTGGAAGTTATGATGCAGCATTAAAAGTTTATGATATTGTTAATGTAATGGGAGCTTATGGCGAAAATAATTTTGCTGAAATTGTTGCTGGAGTTAATGATAAAGTTCTTCAAGCTTCACAAGATATTTTTGAAACAATTGAAGAAGTTGCTCAAGCAGCTAAGATTAAGACCTATCCTGGCATTGTCCATTCTTCTGATGTTTTTTATCGTAAAAATGCAGATGATTGAAAGAAGATTAAAGCTGAATATAATGCGGTTTGTGTTGAAATGGAATCATTTGCTTTGTTTGCTAATGCGTTAGCATTAAATAAAAAAGCAGCAACATTATTAACGATTTCAGATTCGTTTATTTCAGGTGAAGTTACCTCTGCTACTGAACGCCAAAATAATTTTCACCAGATGGTTGAATTAGCATTACAAAGTGCAATTAAATTATAAAAACAAAAAGGAGATAAATAATGACGACAGTTTTACAATTATATCAAGATCAGATTCAAAATCAAAGTGAAATTACGATTTTAGGATGAGTGCGTTCAAATCGTAGTAGTGGAAAATTAGGGTTTCTAGTTGTTAATGATGGAACTATTTTTGACAATGTTCAAATTGTTTATAAGGCGGAACAATTAACTAATTTTTTAGAACTTAGTGGCGTACGTGTTTCATCGGCAGTAAAAGTTACCGGAAAGTTTTGTTTAACGCCAACTGCAAAGCAACAATTTGAAATTCAAGCAAGTAACATTGAAATTCTTGACCAAGCAAGTGAAGATTACCCGTTACAAAAAAAAAACACACTTATGAATATTTACGTGAAATTGCACATTTACGAGCAAAAACTAATACTTTTAATGCAATTTTTCGAATTCGTAGCAGCAGTGCTTTTGCAATTCACGAATTCTTTAACAAAAATAATTTTATTTATGTTCATACTCCAATTATTACAGGGAATGATGCTGAAGGAGCTGGTGAATCATTTGTTGTTACAACAAGAACCGATGATCATTATGCCGAAGATTTCTTTGGCAAAAAAGCTAGTTTAACCGTTTCTGGCCAACTTCATGCTGAAGGGTTTGCGCAAGCCTTTCGTCAAGTTTATACTTTTGGCCCAACCTTTCGGGCAGAAAATTCTAACACAACAAAACATGCTGCCGAATTTTGAATGATTGAACCAGAAGTTGCGTTTATTGATTTAACCGAGAATATGGACTTAATTGAAACAATGGTGAAATATATTATTAATTATTTATTCAATAATAATCATCGTGAACTTGCGTTCTTAAATGATAATGGTGATGATCAGTTACTAACAAGATTACAAAATGTTGTTGATAATCAATTTGTGCGACTTTCATATACCGAAGCAATTACAATTTTACAAACAGCAGTAAAGAATGGTCATAAATTTGATAATGCTGATATTTTTTGGGGAATGGATTTACAAACTGAACATGAAAGATATTTATGTGAACAAGAAACTAAGAAACCAACGTTTTTATTTAACTATCCAAAAGAAATTAAAGCTTTTTATATGAAAGTTAATGATGATAATAAAACAGTCGCTGCTTGTGATTTACTGGTGCCAGGAATTGGAGAATTAGTAGGAGGAAGTGTTCGGGAAAATAGTTATGATAAGATTATTGCTCGTTGTCACGAATTAAAAATTCCAACAACAGATTTACAATGGTACTTAGATTTACGAAAATATGGTTATTATAAAAGTGCTGGGTTTGGACTTGGATTTGAACGTTTGGTAATGTATGTGACCGGAGCGTTGAATATTCGTGATGTGATTCCTTTCCCGCGTACTCCACGTAATTTATTATTTTAATCTGATGCATACAAAAATTTTATTTAACAATAAAATTTTTTTTCTGCTATAATTTTTGCATTGCATAGATAAAGAAATATATTATTTAACTTAGTTATTTTTTATATGAAAGGAATATATAAATGAACGAAGTTATTAAGCAATTACGGATTTATAAAGGTTTGACCCAGCGTGAATTAGCAAAGATATCTGGCTTACAACAATCAACAATTTGTCGAATTGAAAAAGATTGTTCAAAAACTAGTTGAAATAAAATTTTAAAATTACTAGTTGCATTAAAATTAGATGTTAAAAAATTTATTGATAAACTGTCGACATATAATGAAAGTAAAGTATATGAATTTTTATCCTTAATTATTGATAATCCCAAAATTCGTAAAGAACTTGATCAAAGCCCACGAGTATTAGCATTAAAGGTTTTACGAATTTTTACTAATTAATTTAAAATAGTTAAATAATATTGTTTTACCGTGCAGTTGAATTAACTATGAAGAAAAAAGAAGACCATAAGGGTCTTTTATGTTTTTCTGTTTTGTTTTTGTAAATTAGTGATATAATAATAAAGAATAGCTATTAATGTCGTAGAATGAGGAATAATAGAGTGAATTGGGATTATTATTTTATTTTTGATGGAAATGGAACAACACAAACATTGCGTTGCATTTGCAAAACAGCTGCTGATGCAAAGGAAGCTTTGGAAGATTGTTATTTAGATAATAAATATAATACTGATATTGTTAAGCAAATTTCATTTTGTTTAATCTTTACCTTTGATAATACAACGGATAATTATGAATTGAATAAACGGGCAACAGAAGAATTTATTAAAGAATTATCGGTTTGTCAACAATGTAATCGGGTAAAAAGTAAATTAGATCGTAATCAACTTTGTTCAGAATGTGAAAGCGAATTAGCAGGAATTGAAACCTTTCAATGTGACTTGTGTAAAAAACATCGTCTTGTTCGTGATGATTTTAACCGTGAATTATTCGGAAAATTATTAGTTAATAATAAAGAATATCTTATTTGTTTTAAATGTGCAGCGCAAAATTATCCGCTTCCAAGACAACAAGAAAGGATGGAAACATAGTGAATGAGACAAAAAATTTGTATATAGTGTTTTACACTGAAAATGCACTTTATCCAGATCAAGCTAAAGTTGCTAAAATTTTTACAAATCAAATAGAAGCTAACAAATATTTACTAACAAAAGTAACTTTAAATGGCAAGAAAGTTTCAAAAGATAATAAATGAATTTTAAAAGTTTATGTTTATGTTGGTTCAAATGATCGTTATGAATATTCAAAATGAAAAACAGGGCAGTTTAAAAATGACATTGGTAATTGTATTCATTGTCATGAATATTTTTTACGAGAAAATAATGTTAATATGTGTGAAAAGTGTTTGGGTCAAGTCAAACAAGGACTGAAGGAATGTGAAGTTTGTCATAATTTCTTTAATCCTGTTGGAATTAAATTTGTTTCAAATGGGGATGTTTTTCCATCGTTAGCTTGTCCTGATTGTTCTAAAACATTAATTAAAAATTTGCAAATTACAATTAAATAATGAGAGGTATTTTAAAACCAAGAGATATTGTTATGACTGATTATTTTGATAAATTTTAATTAGTCACATCAGAGGTTTATGATTGATCTTAATAAATAATATAGCTTGGAAATACAGTTGAATTTTATTAAAAAAGGAACTATAAAAGTAATATCAATTAAAAAATAACATCGTAACAAAAATATTATAAAATATTAAGTAAAAATTAATTAATTTAATATCGGAGGTTTTTGTATGTTTAAATGAAATAATAAAATTTTATTTTATGTTCGCTTAGGAGTTTTGTTATTAGTATTATCTTTTTTAATTGTTGATTTAGTTTTCACAATTATTGCTCCATTACCACAATTTAGTGCGTTAGGTTATGCAGAACGAGTATCAAATTATTATGCTTTTTTTACAACGCAAACAAATTATATTGTTGCAATGTATTTCTTTGTTTACTTATTTGAAAGTAAGTTTGCAAATCGTAGCCCGAGTTATTTAATAAAATTAGCAGTTACGACATATATTACAATTACAATGCTAGTTTTTTGGTTAGGAATTTTTACCAATACCCAAGATGCTAACCAATATGATGCTTATTCATGAATATCAACAATTGTGTTACATTTAGTGATCCCAGTTAGTATAATTATTAGTTATATTTTAACATCAGGGAATTTTCAATATAATCTTAAAAAACATCATAAATTAACATTATGATTAATTTTAATTTACCCAGTTTTGTATTTTATTATTATTTTAATTCGGGGAACATTACGTTATTTAGACCATAGACCATCAAATACATGATATCCATATTTTTTCCTAAATGTTTATCAAGAATGAGAATGATTAATTTTAATCTTTTCTTTCATTTGCATTTTGGCATTATTTGTTGGTTTACAATATTTATATATTTTTTAAATAACAAATTATATCGTAAATATCATGGTGAAACATTGAATAAACGTGTTAATGAAAAAGTATTCGGAATTAAAGAAGAAAGTGTAACATTACAAAACAAAGATGTTTTCATACCACAAACATTATTAAATATTTTTTATCACTAAAATGGGTTTTAAAAAATATTTTTATTTTGAACTAATATATTTAATTTTTTAACAAATTATCGTATTTCTTTTTTATTATTAAAGTTTATTAGTTTTGGTAGGGTGGTTGGGTTGTATAGAATAGAAGGAATATTAAATTATATATGCAAAAGTTGTTAGTGTTATTGGGTACAATAACAATTGTTGGAAGCGGAATCATAAATCTGACCGCAAATAGTAATTTGATAGCAAACAAAGAAGGAATTATTAACAAGAATTTATCAGTTTTACAAAGTCCTGAATCTGAAACGGATGAAGTTGATTGAGATCAAGTTAATAAATACTTTAAAGATTTAAATAAAAACTCTTCGAATAAAACTTCACGTGAAAAAGAGATGTTTAAATCAGTTAGTGAATTTGGTAAAAAAAGTGTAAAAAAATATCAAAAAATGGGAGGACAACTATTTACGAATTTATTTGATATTATGATAAATGATTTTCGAACTGAATTTCCAGATTTTAAAAATTTGTATGACAAAAAAATCCAAAAAAATGAAGGAACTATGGCTTTTAGTTCAAATTCAGGGTTAAATTTTAATAATGATATTAATGTTGCATATAGTATCAGCAAAGATAAACAAGCTGCATTAGAATATTGAGATAAACTAAATGATATAAATTTAGGGTTTAAAACAGCAACTACTATTGTCGCAATTGCAGCCGCTGGTTTTTGAGCAGCGGCCTGATTTTTTGGGATTAGTGTACCGTGAACCATTGCGGCTACTGTTGTTGCGGCATCACTGGGTGTTACAACGGCGGGAATATCGTATTATTTAAATATAAATAATGAGTACCAGAATAATCTTATTAAAAGTATTCGTGTTACTTTATCAATTAGAACATTAGCGCATAGTTTTTGAGATATTGTTTTTCCAATTTTAACCGCAAATGTCACTGTTGTTAGTGGAACATCGCTAATAATACCAGCTGTTACTGCTGTTTTAGCGACTACTTCTGCTTTTTTTGCTTGAATTTTAAGAACGAGTATCTTTTTAGAAGCTGAAAATAATGAGAAAAATAAGTTAAAGTTAGAAGAAGAAAAATTAAACCCAAAAATAAATTTCAAAAAAATAGGAGCTATGAGTACAGGGGGTACAACTGATCATTTTAATATTAGACTTCTTGCGATACCCTTTTTTATTAAAATATTATTATAAAATATAATTTATGAGGACATAAAAATATGAACAATAATAAATTTAATACTCTTAATGATAGAGAATGGTTAAGATTAACAGGAATAAAAAAATCCACTTTTAATAAAATGTTAGATATTTTAAAAGTTGCTGAAATAGAAAAATTTAAAAAAGGTGGTAAAACTAATAAATTATCATTAGAAAATAGATTATTGATGACTTTATTATATTGACGAGAATATCAGACTTATTTTCATCTTGGTAAAAGTTTTGATATTAGTGAGGCTAATTGTTATCGTAATATTAAGTGAATTGAAGATATTTTAATTAAAAACTCTGATTTTCAACAACTTGCTGGTAAAAAAGCACTAATAAATGATTATTTTAATGATAAAACTATTATTATTGATGCTACCGAAACTCCAATCCAACGCCCAAAAAAAGACAAAAACAATCTTATTCTGGTAAAAAGAAAAAACACACGATCAAAACACAAGTAATTATCGAACAAGAAACCAAAAAAATTATTGCAACAAGTTTTTCGCTCGGAAAAAAACATGATTATGCTTTATTTAAAGAATCAAAAATCCCAATTTTAAAAAATACCAAATTAATAGTTGATAGTGGTTATCAAGGAATACAAAAAAATCACAATAATGTTCTAATACCTACAAAGAAAACAAAGAAAAACCCTTTAAACAAAAAACAAAAGCAATATAATAGACTAGTTTNAAAAATGAGAATTATTATTGAAAATATTTTTGCTATTCTTAAAAAATTTAAAATTATTACAGAAAAATATCGTAATCGAAGAAAAAGATTTGGTTTAAGATTTAATTTAATTGCCTCAATTTATAATTTACAATTATTATATTTAACATAAAATATTTATTTAAAATTAAATAATTTAAATAATAAATTAATTTTTCGTTGTGGAAAAATATTAAATTTTTAAATAAAAAACATAATTAATTAAAATTATATTTTTCTATTAGTATCTTTTTTACAAATATTTGCAATTTTTTAACAAGTAATGCAAGAAGTCTATTAAGTTATTTAAATGAACTGATTATGCAACTTCATGAGAAGAGTTTCTGAAATATTATGATTATATTAATTTAAATAATTCAGTTGTTGCGGCTGGTGGTCAAGGAGCAACTATTCAGCGAAAAATATTAAAGTATCAACAAAATTAATTGGTTCTTCAAAAATTGATAAGAATAATTGATCTAGTCGGCAACCCATTTACCTTAAACAAGAACTAATAAATTATGAATATAGATTTATTGTCGCTCATCAAACATCACGAATTGATATGTATTTATATCGTAGTGGCAAAGAAATTCATGCTCTTTTATGCATTATAACACAAAGTGTGAATGCTATTTATCGAGTATGAAATTTGTTGAAAGTTTCATCATTTGATGTTACAAATAAAGATTTTTATGAGCCAAATGACATAAATGATTGATGAAAAAATATAATTAAAGGAATACTAGGATAAAATTAGAAATTTAATATTATTAAATATTTATTAAAATTAAAACTTTGCTTTATAAAACAAAGTTTTTTTATTTAAATAATTTAGTTGCTGAGGTTGGAAGACAAGGGAAAACAATTAAACGAAAAAATATTAAATTACCAACTATTTTTGTTCAATTTTTATTAATTGAAAAAGTGTTAAGTTAAAAAACTTGACTCTTTTTTTATTTAAGGTATGATATATAGGATGTTAAGTTTCATAGTTTAACAGGAAAAGAGAATTAGAAAGGAAAAAATTGATGGTAAAATTACGTTTAAAAAGAACAGGTAAAAAGAAAGCGGCTTTTTATCGGATTGTTGCAACAGATGCTCGTGTCAAACGTGATGGAGAATATATTGAATTAATTGGAACATATAATCCTTTAAATGGTGATGTAAAAATTGATCAAGATATTGCTTATAAATGATTATCAACAGGAGCGCAACCAACCGATACAGTTCGTAATTTATTAAGTAAAGAAGGTTTAATGACTAAGTTACATAATGAAAGACAAGTTTCAAAACCCAAAAAAAGCACAAAAAAATAGTTGTTGTTTAAAGTTACAACAATAAACAATATGTATATTACAGAACTTAAAAATTTAATTGAACCGTTAATTTCTCAAGACAATAACGAATTATATTATGAGATTCGACAATTGCCAGAAACAAAAACAGGTGAAATTAATTTATTAGTAATGTGTAGTGAAGAAGTTTTTGGGTATGTTGTTGGTAAATCAGGTTTAATTGCTAATAATTTACGAACATTATTAAATATTAGAGGGCAATTTGATCAACATAAAGTTAATATTAAATTTGAAGTTTTTTAAATGAAAGATTTATTAAAAATTTTTAAGATTAATAAACCGCATGCAATTAAGGGAGAAGTTAAGGCAACTTTATTAATTAACATTAAGGATGTAGAACAGTTAGTTAATAAGGTAATGTTTCTTCAGTTGCCGCTGCTTTATCAACCAGTAACATTAATTAAAATTACACTTACTAATCATAGTTATATTCTTAAATTTAAAGAATTTAATAATATTAATGAAGTGTTAGCTTTTAAAGAATGTTATTTGTTATGCCAAAAGGCGGATTTGGAATTAGCAACAGTTATTAGTCAAGAGGATTTAACTAATTTTAAAGTTTTTTATCAGGATGTTGTAATTGGAACATTATCACATCAATTTGAAACAAAAGCACATGTTGTTTTTGAAATTCAAAAAACTGATCAAACAAAGATGATGATTCCATATATTGATGAATATGTTGAACAAATTGATTTGATTCAGCAAAAAGTAATTTTAAAAAAGGTGATTTAAATGAAACAGTTTACAGTATTGACTTTGTTCCCGGAAATGTTTAATAATTTTTTAACAACATCAATTATTGAAAAAGCTTTAGCAAAGAAACTAATTGCAATTAATATTGTCAATCTTCGGGATTATAGTGTTGGTAAACATCACCAAGTTGATGATTATCAATATGGCGGTGGTGAAGGAATGGTCCTAATGATTGAACCATTAGTTAAAGCCATTAAAGCGCACCAAACTAAAAATAGTATTACTATTTTATTATCACCTCAGGGAAAACAATATCGTCAACAGCAAGCTCAACAGTTGGCAAAACAAGAGCAGGATTTAATCTTGATTTGTGGTCATTATGAGGGTTTTGATGAAAGAATTTTACATTATGTTGATTATGAATTATCAATTGGAGATTATGTTTTAACTGGTGGTGAATTAGCAAGTATGATTGTGATTGATAGTGTTGCAAGACTATGCAGTGATGTTATTAATGCACAGTCACATCTCAATGATTCTTTTACAAACAATCTCTTAGATTATCCCGTTTATACAAAGCCAGTTGCATATGATGGACATCTTGTGCCTGAGGTTTTGTTAAGCGGTCATCATCAAAACATTGCACAGTGACGAGAATATGAGGCATTAAAAAAAACTTGATTAAAACGACCAGATTTATTATTAAAAATGACTTTAACACCACAACAAGAAATTTTATTAACAAAAATTAAAAATGAAAAATAAAATAGGTTTATTAACCATAGAAAGGAAGAACAGTTATGAATATGCGTTTAACAGAAGAAATTACAAAGGATCAACTTCGTGCTGATTTACCTGAGTTTTCTTCAGGAGATACTATCAAGGTTCACTATAAAATTCAGGAAGGAAATAAATTTAGAATCCAAGTTTTTGAAGGAGTAGTAATTAAGTTACAAGGTAGTGTCATTACTAAATCAGTTACAATTCGTAAAATTAGTAATGGTGCTGGGGTTGAAAGAAATTTTCCACTACATTCACCTTTAATTGATAAAATTGAAGTTGTAAAATATGGGCGTGTTCGTCGTGCTCGTATTTACTATATGCGAAATCGTGTTGGTAAAGCTGCACGGATTAAGGAAATCATTAAAACTAAATAAATTAAAAAGGCTGTTAAAGTCTTTTTAATTTCTACTAAATTATAAAACAAGGAGGAAACACAATTATGTGTGACAAGACAATTGCAATCCCAAGTGAATTTATTAAAAATAATAAAAGAGTTGATAAACTAGCAGCAACAGCAGATGTTATTATTGAAGTTGTTGATGCAAGAGTTGCGTACTCTGGTGCTAACCTTTTAAATTATGCAAAATTAGAACATGTAAAAAGAATAATCCTTTTTTCAAATACACAAAAAGCTGATGTGGAACAAACAAAAAAATGAATGAAATATTATTATGGGCAAGGAATTTACTGTCAAATGTTATTAAGTCCTGACCAGCAAAGCGAAGAACAATATCAACAGTGTTTAAAAGGGTTTCATGCCTTTTTAAAAGATTATGTTGATAAAAAAATATTAATTATTAGTTTACCGCATAGTAATAAAGAAATTTTATTAGCAAAACTATTTAACAATAGTGAAAGCTTTGAAAAAGCAAAATTAGCATTATTTGGTCGTGAGAAAGTTCATCGTTATAATAATGTTGAATTCATTGACACAGCACCGATTACCGGTGTTAATTTCAAAACACCTAATGTTTATTGAAATACCCAAATTTTAGGAATTTTTAATATTGAAGAAAACACAGAAGTTGTGGCCATTAAAGCCTTTAAATTATTATTAACAAAATATCAAGCAAAATTAGAAACAGCATATAGTGTTAATGTTCAATTAAAATCTTCGGTTGATGAACTTGTGAAAGAATTTATTAAATTAAAGTCAGCTAATGTTTCATTGCCAGAAGGCGAAACAACCGATAATTTATTACTTTGTGCTGATTTTTTAGCAGATCTTCAAAATGGGAAAAAAATCCCAGCAATTTCGTTAGAATGAGTTGAGGACTATTTTAAATAATAATTATATAAAGAAAAACATTAAGAAGGGAGAAAAAGAAGATGTCAACGAACATTCATTGATTTCCTGGCCATATGGCAAAGGCGATTAAGCAAATTGATGAACAAAGTAAATTAATTGATTTGATTATTGAAATTGTTGATAGTCGGATTCCTTTTTCTTCTGCCAATCCTTTAATTGATAAATTACGAGGTTCAAAGCCAAAACTAATTATTTTAAATAAAAAAGATTTGGCAGATCCAATCGTAAGCAAAGCATGACTTAATTATTATGAACAACAACAAATTACTGTCTTACCATTAGATAGTAAACATACTAAAATTAATAAAATTATTGTTGAGAAAATTTATGCTGTTTTAAGTTCTAAAATTACTCGGGATAAAGCACGAGGTATTAAAACGCCAAAGTTAAAAGTATTAGTAACGGGAATTCCTAATGTTGGTAAATCAACTTTTATTAATGCTTTGGTAAACCGTAATTCAGCACGAGTTGGTAATAAACCTGGTGTAACAAAGGGCCAACAATGATTAAAATTAAATGAACAAATTGATTTAATTGATACCCCCGGGATTTTATGACCAAAAATTGAACAGCACCAAGTGGCTCTTAATTTAGCATTTACCCGGGCAATTAAAGAAGATATTTTACCAAAAGAAGATGTTTGTTTAGCAGCTATTAAATGAATGTATCAACATTACTTTTCATTATTAGCAAAACAATATCATTTATTACCAATTGATCAGTTTGATGTGACCAATGAAGTTGAATTATTTCATTTATTATTAAGAATGCAACAAAATCGTTTTCACAAAGTTGATGAAGACAATGTCATAAATATTGTAACTGACTTTTTAAATAAATTATGAAATAATGAATTTGGATTAGTTTCATTTGAGTTTCCGCCACAAAAGGAAATGTAAATTATGAATAGTTTTGAACAAAAAATTTTAGCATCATATTCATCCACGACAATAATGGCAGGAAAAGATGAAGCAGGACGAGGTTGTTTAGCGGGTCCATTAGTTGTTGGTGCTGTTATTTTACCAAAGGATTACTTTAATCCAGCAATTAAAGATAGTAAAAAGTTAACGGTAAAACAACGAACAATGTTAGCAACAGAAATTATGAATGTTGCCATCAGTTATGCAATTGAAACAATGTCAGTGACAATGGTTGAAACACTTAATCCAAAACAAGCAAGTATTGTTGGGATGCAAAATGCAATTGATAAGTTAACAGTTAAACCAGATTTAATTTTAACTGATGCTGAAAAATTAGCGCCATCTTATCATTATCAAGCAATTATTGATGGTGATAATCTTTCACAATCAATTGCGGCAGCTTCAATTTTAGCAAAAGTAACACGGGATAATCTAATGTTAGAATATGATCAAACATATCCGCAATATGATTTTAAAAATAATAAAGGTTATGGGACTAAAAAACATTTATCTGCTTTACAAAAATATGGAATAACAGCAATTCATCGGAAAAGTTATCGACCGGTTCGTGATCTTATTTTAAAAAATAATGTTACTGATAAATAAAAATTAAAAAAGTAAAATTCTTCGTGTTATATTCTTTATGTTAATAAGATACTTATTTATTAATAGAAAGGAAGCAAGATGCGTTGAGTTCTACTTTTTTTTGCATTAAAATATGAAGGGGATTGACTTAAAATTTATCAAGCGTTAAAGACAAAAGAAAAAATTGCTTATGAAGATTTAATTGATATTGAAACAAAAATTACTTGTCAGTATGTCACAATTATTGATCAAGATTATCCAAAGGCTCTTTGCAATATTTACCGACCACCTTTTGTGTTATTTTATGATGGTGATTTAACGATAGTTAATAATAAATGCCATAAATTAGCAATTTGTGGTACAACAAAACCAGATGAAACAGGATTATTGATTACTAAAATGTTAACAAAAAAAATTATTAGACGAAAATTAATTTTAATTGTAATGCTAGAAAAAGGAATTAATCAATGTGTTATTGAAAATCTTGGGTTCGGTAATGGTGTTCTAATAGTTAAAAAATGACAAGATTATGCGCACATTTGCAAAAAATATCCAGATGTTAAATTTCAAATTGTTATTTCTGAATCATATGATGGAAATTTAAAGAAAACAAAATATGAACTTTATCGAATTATGTCTGGTCTAATGGACGGTGTTATTATTGTTCAATCAACACCTGATGATGATACGCATCGGCTTGTTACGTTAGCAAATCATGATGGCAAAGAAGTCTTTTGCTTTCCCGAACGAGTTACAATTGCTAATAAGAACAATAGTTTTATTAAAAATGGTGCACAACTAATCGAAAGTGTTAATGATATTTTTTGTAAGTTATAATGTTTTGCTATATTTATTAAAATATTTTTAGAATTAAAGATAAAAATTAATTATAAATGAATTGGACAACATATAATTTTAAAATTACCTTGCATTACTAGCAATAATAAGTTATAGTTGTTGTGTGATAAAAATAAAATGCTTATATATGTTAGTGTTATGGACTAACGTTTCTACATCTTACCGTTATTAAGATACTATAGGTCATGAAGATTCTTTTGTTTTATTTTCTTGATTTAACAAAAATAATTTGCATAACCTATTTAGAATTAACTATAATAGTTTATGCTTTTATTTTTTTTATTTTTGTAAAGGAGAATTATTAATTGTGCAAATGGAAAAACTAGAATTATACCTTTCTGAAGCTAAGATTCAAGAAGGAATCAAAACTTATGCGGAAAAAATTAATACCTTATATGCGGGAAAAAAATTATATTGTATTGGTTTAATGAACGGGGCCCTCTTTTTTATGAGTGATTTATTAAAACAACTTAAAAATTATATTGTTGTTGATACAATGAGTGTTTCAAGTTATGAAAAAACAAATTCTACCAACAATATTACAATTCATAAAGATATTTCAAAAGATATTACCGGGCAAGATGTTTTGTTAATTGAAGACTTAATTGATACTGGGCAAACATTATCGGTTGTGATTGAAAAATTACAAGCAAAAAAACCAAATAGTTTGCGAGTGGTTTGTTTAGCAGATAAAATTGAAATGCATCCTGACTTTAAATATGATTATGATGCTTTATTTAATTTCCCAAATGAATTTGTGGTTGGTTATGGGTTTGACTATGATGATCAATATCGTCAGTTACCCGATGTATATATATTTAGAGGTGAATAAATGAAAACAGAAAATAAAATTATTATCTTAGATTTTGGATCACAATATACGCAACTAATTACTCGTCGTATTCGTGACTTAGAAGTATATTGTGAGGTGTGACCATACAATACACCGTTAGAAAAAATTAAAACAACCCCAATGAAAGGAATTATTTTATCCGGTGGTCCTGCTTCAGTTTATGCAGAGGATGCTTTTTTAATTGATTCAGAGTTACTTCAATTAGATTTACCAATTTTAGGAATTTGTTATGGAATGCAGTTAATTAGTCATTTATCTGGTGGAAAAGTGCAACGAGCAGCGAAACAAGAATTTGGTTTTTCAGAATTAGTTATTGATGATCACCACGATTTATTTGCTAATGTTCCAGTTAAATCACAAGTCTGGATGAGTCATGCTGATCACATTGAAGTTATGCCAAAAGATTTTGTTCAAATTGCGCATAGTGCAAATTCAATTAGTGCAATTAGACATACAACGAAAAAAATTTATGGGTTACAATTTCATTCTGAAGTAACACATACTTTAATTGGTGAACAATTATTAAAAAATTTTGTTTTTAAAATTTGCCAATGTGAAGCAGATTGAAAAATTTCAGAATTTATTACTATGTCAACAAGGGAAATTAAAACTAAAGTTGGTAGTCACAATGTTGTTTTAGCATTATCGGGGGGAGTTGATTCTAGTGTTTGTGCAGTCTTATTGCATCAAGCAATTGGTCAACAGCTAACTTGTATTTTTGTTGATACGGGGTTATTGCGTCAAGATAGTGGTTGACATGATTTACAAAAATTTCAAAAACAATTTGGTTTAAGCATTCTAAAAATTGATGCTAAAGAAAGATTTTTAACAGCATTAAAAGGAGTTACTAATCCAGAACAAAAACGAAAAATTATTGGAAACTTATTTATTGAAATTTTTAATGAAGAAGCACAAAAAATTAAAAATGTTAAATGATTGGGGCAAGGAACGATTTATCCTGATGTGATTGAATCAGTATCAGTAAAAGGGCCTTCAGCAACAATTAAATCGCATCATAATGTGGGGGGATTGCCAAAAGATTTACCCTTTCAATTAATTGAACCATTACGCGAGTTATTTAAAGATGAAGTTCGTAAGACTGGTGAAGCGTTAGGAATTGATCATCAATTTGTTTACAAGCATCCTTTTCCAGGACCAGGTTTAGCAGTTCGAATTATTGGTGAGATTACATCCGAAAAAGTAACATTACTACAAGCAGCTGATCAAATTTTCATTGATGAGTTATATAATTTTGACTTATATGATCAAGTTGCTCAAGCTTTTGTTGTTTTATTGCCCGTTCAATCAGTTGGGGTAATGGGTGATGTTCGGACATATGGTTATACTGCTGTTATTCGTAGTGTTGATACAACTGATTTTATGACAGCGAATTGAAGTCGGTTACCGTTTGAACTATTAGATAAAGTTTCATCACGGATTGTTAGTGAGGTTCATGGTATTAATCGTGTGACTTATGATATTACTTCAAAACCACCCGGCACAATTGAGTGAGAGTAGCAACCATAACAGTGTTTAATAAAATAAAAAAAGGGAGAATTAATCTCACTGCGCTTGATTGTTTTCATAACTGTTAGGGCAAAAAAGAGTGAAAGTAGAAAAATAGGGAATTTCTTCATATAATTGGTTTATTTTGAAAAAAGCTTTATGAAGGATATTACAAGGACGGAATAAAGTAAGTGTTTACTGGATTTTACCAGCAAACACTTACTTTATTCCAACTATTACAAGACAATTAAGAAGAAAATATTTACAAATCATTTTAAAAATGATATTATTTATGTTAAGAATGTTGAGGTATAAAATGCAAATTAAGATGCTACAAGAATTAAAAATTTTTTTACAAAAAAATAAGTTAATTCTTTTTGATATCTTTAATATTCTATAAATTAACAATATAATGAAAATTAATAATGCAAAATTTACTAGTTGATAATGTTTATAAACTAGTTTTTTTATGCAATTTTAAGAATGAAAGGAGAAAAAATGGAAAAAGAACAAATTACGAGCATCGATAATAATGTTAAATTATTATTAGCTCCCCATGAACGCCCAAAAACTTTTTTACAATGATCAATTTTATCCTTGCAACATGTTTTTGCAATGTTTGGTTCCACAGTGTTAGTGCCGTTGATTATTAATCAAACAGCTGGTGTTGAAGTTATGAATATTTCAATGGCTTTATTTTGCTCGGGTGTTGGAACATTAATTTACATTGCCATTACGGCAGCAAAAGTGCCAATGTATTTAGGAAGTTCATTTGCCTATATGGGAGCAATGGGGGTTTGTTATCCTTTGTATGGAAATGCTATTTTTATTGCCGTAATGATGGTTGGAGTTATTTATATTACATTTGGAGTTTTAGTATATTTTATTGGTAATAAATTTTTAGAACGACTATTGCCAGCAGTTATTGTTGGACCATTAATTATTATTATTGAAATGTCAGTTGCTCCGAGTGCTATTAATAATACTGGATTTAATCCAGCAGCTTGAAAAGAAAGTTATTCACATTGAATTGGAATTGGGATTGCAGTTTTTACTTTTTTGGTAACGGCAATTATTGCTTTAAAATGTAAGGGATTTGCAAAAGTAGTACCAGTTATTATTGGGGTTATAATGGGTTATTTATTATGTGTTATTTTGCATTTTGCAATTGGAACTCAATATCATATTTTAGACACTTCAAAAATTAGTGACCCAAGTCAATGACAGTGATATCCTTCTTTTAAAAAAATTTGAGATTTAAAAGCAAGTAATATTGTCCCAGCAATTTTAGCAATTAGTCCCTTGGCAATTATTGCCATTGCTGAACATATTGGTGATCATATTAGTATGGGACAAATGACAGGTAAGAATTTTGTTAAAGATCCTGGAATGCATCGAACATTAGTTGCAGATGGGGTTTCAATTATTTTTGATGGCTTAATAGGAGGTCCTGCAAACACAACTTATGGTGAAAATGCCTCGGTTGTTGGAATGACAAGAATTGCTTCAGTGTGAGTAACGGGATTAGCTGCCCTGTTTGCGATCGTGTTATCTTTTATTGCCTCGGTTAACCAGTTGGTTCAAATGCTACCAGGTCCAGTTATGGGTGGTATTAGTATGATTATGTTTGGTTTAATTGCAACAAATGGAATTCGTGTTTTAATTAATAATCGGATTGATTATACCAATATGAAAAATGTCTTTGTAACAGCAATTATGTTAGTCTTAGGATTGGGGGGAGCAATTTTTAACTTTAATATTGGTAGTGGTAATTTACAATTTACGGGAGTTGCTTTAGCTGCTTTTGTTGGAATTTTCTTAAACTTACTTCTACCAGATCATCAAAATAATGGTTTTATATGGTGAGAAAAAATCAAGCTAATTATTAAAAAGAAAAAAGACCGCCCAAAAAAAGTAAAAGATAAAAATGAACAAAAAGAAGAAGTAAGTCAAAACCAAAAAAATAATAAAAATAAGAAACCTAATAACGAAGATGATTAAATTATAATAAAAGAAAAAAAGCAATAAATATTGCTTTTTTTAATATATTTTTTGAATATTAATGTGTAGGTTAATTATTTTTAATAATATTTTGAATTCAATCACTAAAAGCTCCAACAGCAGTAAAAACAGTTGGTAATGGTGTTGTTCAATCATAAACACCGTGGCTAACAATTCCTTCTGTTACTCATTGGTTATTAATTTTTTGAATTACAGGACCACCACTATCACCAAGGGCAGAGCTTATTCTTTTGCCAGTAATTGTTTCACCTAAAAAATCATAATTTTGATCAAAATTAGAAATTTGGTATTTTGGGTCTTTCGCAATTGCGGGGTCTTGAATTGGCATTAATGCTTTTTTCATATGTGTTGGTCAAATTGGTTGTCCTTGTGAATCAAGACCACTAATTCCAAAACCAGTTACAATTGCATTTTGTCCTGCTTGGGGGATTTGTGATTTATTTGCAACTTGAATTGGTGTAATATCAGTAACGGGATGATCTAATTTAACTAGAACAATATCTTTTTCATATCATAATGACTGCCACCATAGACAAAATATTGGTTAGCATATACCGTTTCTGGTTGATAAGGTGTTACTTTATCATAAAGGCCAAATGTAACTTGCATTGGTAACTGTGCAAATTGAAAATCACTAGCAACATGCGCTGCTGTTAAAAGTCAATTTGGAGAAATTAAAACACCACCACCAATTCCGGTGGTTGTAATTGGTGCGCCCTTATTACTTATAAGACCATATTATGGAAATTCACCATTTTTAACATCAACACCATTGGTAACTTCAACATTATTATTTTTATTATTGATAACGATTGTACTAATTGTACTTGTGCTAGCCATTGCTAGACTAGTAAAAAAAACCAGTATTTTTTTCATAGTTACATCTTCTTTCTTAAATTATTGGTTCTGAGATGAGGGTGGTTAATTCTCACTTATTTTATAACCGGCTTCATTATATCCTTAATAATCTGCAAAAAAATTGCTTTAACTTTTTTTATTGTAAAAATTATTTCCCTAATTTTGTTATTTATCAATGATTTTAAAAAATTTAGTTGCAAATAGTTAACTTTTATAGAATAATTAATAAGGAATAATTCAGTTTGTTATTAGGTTAAATTTTAAGGAAGTGAAAATCAGTGCTATTTTTGAAAAAACTGGAGGCGTTTGGATTTAAGTCATTTGCTGACCCATTAACTGTCAATTTTGATCATGAAATGATTGGAATTGTTGGACCTAATGGGAGTGGAAAATCAAATATTAATGATGCAATTCGTTGATGTTTAGGTGAACAATCAATTAAATCACTGCGTGGAAATAATAGTGAAGATGTTATCTTTAATGGTTCTGAAACAAAATCAGCTTTAAATATGGCAGAAGTAAAATTAACTTTTGATAATACAAAACGAATTTTTGCAATGGATTATGATGAGATTGAAATTGTTCGTCGTGTTTTTCGAGGAACAGGAGAAAATGAATATTTTATTAACAAACAACGGGTATGTTTAAAAGATGTGCAAGATTTTGCGATGGATAGTGGTTTAACAAAATCATCATTAGCTATTATTTCACAAGGCAATATTAATGCTTTTGCAGAAGCAAAACCATTAGATCGTCGTACTTTATTTGAAGAAGCGGCGGGGGTTTTAAAATACAAACGACGAAAATTAGAATCATTAAAAAAATTAGAACGTTCAAATGAAAATTTAGCTCGTCTAAAAGATATTTTAAATGAAATTGAACGAAAGTTACCAAGTTTAAAATGGCAAAGTGAAAAAGCTTTAAAATATACTACCTTAAAGGATAAATTAAATGAAATTGAATTAGCAGTTTTGGTTAAGGATATTACTTTTTTTAATGATAAATTATTTGAATTACGTGAACAACAAAAAACAATTACAAGTACAAAACAAGAAGCAGATCGTGAATTAAAAAATAAAGAAATTGAATATAATGAATTGAATAAAGAAAATTTTAACTTAGATACAAAAATTAGTACTTTAAGTAGAGAATTTCAGAGTTTAGTTTCAGAAATTAGTGATTTAAAAGTTCATAAAATTGAATTAGATAATAAAGAAGCTGCTTTAAAAATGTCAAATAATGATATCACAATTACTAATATGCTTAGTGATTACAATGAACTAACTTTTAATCTCCAAAATGAACAAGAAAAATTAGAAATTTTGGAAAAACAACAACTTGAATATCGTAATCAGCGCAATGATTTTAATGTAATTCAAGCTAAATTAAATGAGAATCTAGGGGCAATTAATAAAACAATCGTTCGTTTAGAAAGCGATTTAGAACGAGCACAACATAAGTTTGAAAATCAAGATAATTTGCATGAAGGGGTTAAAAATATTATCAACAATAAAAATGTTTTACCTGGTATTATTGGGTTAGTACAAGAAATAATTAATGTTGATAATAAGTATGAACAAGCAATTGTGACAGCTTTAACGGGACGGTTACAAGATATTTTAGTTAAAAATGTTGATAGTGCAAAACGAGCAATTTTATATTTAAAACAAAATCGCGCTGGACGGGCAACTTTTATTCCATTGGATGTTATTTCGCCGCGTTTTCTTAGCAGTGATGAAGAATTTGTGATTAAGTCAGTACCCGGATATTTAGGTTTAGGAAATAATTTAGTTAAAACAAGCAAAGAATATCGCATTGCAATTGATTATTTATTAAGCCGTTATATTATTTGTGCCGATTTTGATAGTGCCCAAGAAGTTGGAAGATTAACAAAATATCGTTACAATATTGTTACTTTGGATGGGGAGGTAATTCGCCCACAAGGAGCTGTTTCGGGTGGTTCGCGCCGTACTAAAATGACAATTGTAAATCCAGAAAAAGAGCTTAATGAAATTAATGGGCATTTAGCAGTTAAGGGTGATGAACAACAAGGAATTATCCAACAGTTAAGTACAATTCGCCATCAATTAGATGAAGTTAATGAAATTATTGCTGAAAATCAGGCTTCAATTGGTGCGGCAAAGCGGCAAATTGAAATTATTAAGCATAATCAGATGAAATTGCAAAGTGAATACCATTTGTTAACAGCAAAAAATATTGATGAAACAAAATTAGAAGAAAATCAAGAGGTTCTTAATATTGTTGATAAAATTAAGCAAAAAGAACTTTTAAAAACAAAATTAGAACAACAATTAAATGTTGCCCATAGTTTGAAAGATAAACAATCATTCACCATTAATGAATTGAATAATTATATTTCAGAAAAACGTTATTATATTTCCGCTTTACAAGACCAAATTAGTAAAATCAACACTGATTTATCGATTATTAATGTTAAAATTCAACAAAATTTAACACGATTAACAGAAGAGTATCAAATGACATATGATCATGCCAAAACATTAGAATTAAAAGTAATTGATAATGAAGACTTGATTCGTGATGAAATTAAACAATTACGAAGTGATTTAGCGCAAATTGGTAGTGTTAATTTAGAAGCAATTGATGAGTATAAGGAAGAATATGAACGTTTCCAGTTTATGAATAATGAATATAATGATTTAAATGATTCAGTTAAAAATTTATTAAAGTCGATTGATGAAATGGATGCTATTATGGAAGAACAATTTGATAAAACAATCAAAGAGGTTAATAAAAATTTACCATCAACTTTTGAAGTTTTATTTGGTGGTGGGTCAGCAAAAATTATTTATACTGAACCAGAAAATTTATTAGAAACTGGTGTTGATATTAAAGTATCACCACCGGGGAAAAATATTACTAATTTAAATTTATTATCTGGTGGTGAAAAATCATTGGTTGCGTTATCAGTTCTATTTGCGATTTTAAAAGTTCGCCCAATTCCGTTAGTTATTTTAGATGAAGCAGAAGCACCGTTAGATCCAGCAAATGTTGAGCGTTTTGCTAAATACATTCGTACGTTTGTTGAGACAACCCAGTTTATTGTTGTTACTCATCGAGTTAGAACAATGGAAAATTGTGATGTCTTATATGGGGTAACAATGCAACAAAAAGGGGTAACAAAGATTGTGGGAATTAAATTGCAACAAGCTGAGGAAATGATTCAAGATTTTGAAAATAAAAAAGCATAAGATATTTTATGATTTTTTATTTTTTTTGATACAATTAATGTAAATAAATGAGCAAAGTTAAAAATATATTACAGCGGGAGGAAACTTAACGGATGAAGCCAAACGAATCTACTAAAGCTGTTTCAAAGAAACAAGAAAAGAAAAATTTCTTTAAAACTTTAGTAGGAGAGATTAGCAACCATAAAATGATTACTTTAATTGGTTTTGTTTTAGTGTTAGTAATATCAATTGTTATTTGAACAGTTGCTTCGGCGAGTAATGTTATTGTCGCGGGGGGAAGTACTTCTGTTGCACAAGTGATGGCAAATATTACCGAGCAGTATAAACGTGATAAAAAAGAAGACATTCTATATAATTCATTAGGAAGTGCAGCTGCTTTAGTCGGCGTTAAAAATGGGAGTTATGCTTTTGGGTTTTTATCAAAAGATGTTAATTCTACGCCAACTCAAGGTGATAATCGTGCTAATGCCCAACAATTATGAGAAGATTATCAAACATCTCGTTTTGTGTTTGCCCGTGATTATATTGTGCTGTTTTATCATTTACCAGCTGGTTGTCAAATTAATCCTACGCAAGATTCATTACATTTTGAAAGTTTTTATGGTGGAAAAGGAACAGAATTGATCCGTCGAATTTATACGGATCCTAATTTTACTTGACAACAAGCTTTTGGTTCACAACTAACTTGTAGTGGTGGGAGCAATAAGTTTTATACTTTAACCCGAGAAGCAGGAAGTGGAACAAGAGATTTCTTTGAATCAGCAGTAATTAAAACCAAAAACTATGATACAAATCAAGTTGCAGCATCAAATGGTGCGATGTATCAAGCTGTTTCAACTACGCCAGGATCAATTGGCTTTATTTCGTTTTCGTATCTTAAAACAATTATTGATGATAGTCGCTTAGGAATACAATCAATTGCAAGTGTGATTGGCCAAAGCACAACGACACCAGAATTACCATATAAGATTATTGATAAAAATTTAGAATTTAATCCAAAGTATTCTTTAACCCGACCATTTACCGGAATTATTAATTATCGTGGTTCACAATTTGATAAGGCATTAGCTTTTATTGCTTGAATGTTAGACCCGTTGCCATATGCAAAAACAAAGCAGTATTTGCGTAATGGTCAGATTAATCCGTATTATGACTCGAATTTTAAATTAAGTGTTCATGATGCAGCATATTGATATATTGAAGAAGGAGAAGAACCCTTAACATTTGATGATATTTTCTTCCGAAAATATAATAATAATACAGAATTTGCAAAAAGCGGCAAAGCAACACCTAATGAAAAAGTTCCATGGAATTTTAGCGCAAATTATAGTAGTATTTGAGATACTATTTTACAAAAATTCCCTGGTAAATATCAGGCGTATCCTGGTTATGAATATAATGGATTGGAGAATTAACGATGGCAAATAAAGATGTTAAAGAAGTTATGACAGCAGATAGAAAACCAGTGCGGGAAAAAATGCGCATGTGACGTATTTGCTTTGCCAATAATTTTCGTGGTCGAAAACAATTAACTGATTTTGGATCTAAAATTATTATTTATAGTTTTGCGATTTTAACAATTTTAATTTTATTAACTTTAGTTGGTTTTATTATTTATAAATCAATTTATTTTTTTCAACATTATCCAGGTGGTTTTTGAGGATTTTTATCTGGTCAAACCTGAAATGCTAATAATAATCAATTTGGAATTTGACGAATTGTTATTGCTACTTTCTTTGTTTTATTAATTGCGTTACTTTTTGCAATTCCGTTAACAATTTTTTCTTCATTATATATTTCAGAATATTTAAGTCCAACGATTAAACGTCGTGTGATAGGAATTATTCAATTGCTAGCAGGAATTCCTTCGGTTGTTTTTGGGTTATTTGCCTTAGCTATTTTAGGACCGTTATTTATGTTAATGGGAGCACCATCAACATCAAACTTATTGGTAACATCAATTACGTTAGCATTTATGGGTTTACCAATTATGATTTCTTTATCAATAAATGCGTTAGAAAACGTTCCCGATTCATATCGGTTTGGATCATTAGCATTAGGTTTGAGTAAAACACATACCACTTATCGCATTGTGTTACGATCAGCATGGTTTAAAATTATTACAGCCATTATGATGGGGGTTGCTCGAATTATTGGGGAAACAATGGCTGTTATGATGATTGCCGGGAATGCACCTGATGGATTAAAAGTTGGGAATGGTTTTCTTAATTTTATTTTTTCATCAATTGCGACATTAACTTCAACAATTGGGTTAGAAATGTTAGAAAACTCGGGACCAATGCATGAGTCAGCTTTATATGCTATTGGTTTGGTTTTATTTATAATTGTTTGTATTATTAATATTTTTATTATTTCATCGCAAGCTTTTAATAAGCGTAAACGAAATTATCATACTCGTAAAACAACAAAAAGTTTACGTTTAAGTAAATCATATAATGGTAATAAAATTAATAAATTATTTTATGAACGAATTGAAAAAACACGGGGAATTAAAAAATTTAAAGATGGTTTAGGAATGTTCTTCCTAATTTCATCAACAGTGATTGTGGTGTTTTTTACCTTAATTATTTTAATTACTATCATTTGAAAAGGTTTATTTGGAATGGTTTGGCACGACTTAATTTCGACTTCAACATTTGATGGCGGTGCGGGAATTCTTTCAACCTTTTTTGTCACCTTGTTATTAGTTATTTGTTCAATGATCTTTGCAGTGCCATTAGGTTTAATGGTTGCGATTTATTTAAATGAATATGCTCGTCAAAGTAGTATTTTTGCCAAAGCAGTTCGCTTTGCAATTGATGTTTTATCATCAACACCAAGTATTATTTATGGAACATTTGGATTAGCATTCTTTATTGGTGTTTGTCGATTGCCCCTATCAGTTTTAGCATCAGGATTAACTTTAACAATTGTTATTTTGCCAATTATGATTCGTAGTATTGAAGAAGCTTTAGCGGGAGTCGAAAATTCAATGCGAAATGCTTCGTTAGCTTTAGGGGCAAATAAAACATCAACAACCTTAAAAGTTGTTTTACCAAACGCAATGCCAGGAATTGTAACAGCAATTATCTTAGCAATTGGGCGAGTAATTGGGGAGTCAGCCCCAGTTTATTTAACATTGGGAACCGCTGTCCGGTTGCCAATTGCTGGGTTTATGTCCCCAGGAGCAAGTATGACAACGCAAATTTTAATGTTATCAAAGGAAGGCGCAACAGCTGATGCGATGCGGATTATGTTTGAATTAGCTTTTGCCATTATGGTGTTAATTTGGTTATCAAATAGTTTTGCCCATATTTTAGGGAAAAAATTTGCTCCAAATTATGTTAAAATTGGATTTAAGCAGAAGTGAAAAATGCGAATTAATAGTTTAAAATTTTTCTTTTCAAAAGAAAACTATCTTCATCAAAAAGAAAACGTTACTAATTTTTGAAGAAAAATTGGACCTAAGAAAAAACAAACAGCAAAAGAAGACAAAGATGATAATAAGGGAGAACAATAATGGATCCGAAAGTAATCATTAATAATCCAACATTTGATTCATCAGACAATAATCCAGATTTAATTGAAGTAAAACATGTTGATTTTTTCTATAAAGGAAATAAACAAGCCCTTTTTAACATTTCAATGAAAATTAAAGAAAATACGGTAACTTCTTTTATTGGTTCATCAGGGTCGGGGAAATCAACATTATTACGATTATTTAATCGAATGAATGATGTTGAGCCAAAATCCGTTGTTAAAGGTGAAATTCTAATTAATGGAAAAAATATTTATAGTCCTGAAACAGATATTGTCAAATTAAGAACTGATATTGGTATGGTTTTTCAAAAACCTTCACCATTTCCAATGTCCATTTATGATAATGTTGCTTATGGACCACGAAACCAAGGGATTCGTGATCGAAAACTTATTAATAGTATTGTTGTTGAAAGTTTAAAACGAGCAGCATTGTGAGATGAAGTAAAAGATAATTTAAGAGATTCTGCTTTTGCTTTGTCAGGTGGTCAACAACAACGACTTTGTATTGCTCGTGCCATTGCGATGAAACCAAAAATTTTATTAATGGATGAGCCAACAAGTGCGTTAGATCCAATATCAACATCAAAGATTGAAGAATTAATTACACAATTGAAAAAAGATTTTACAATTATTTTAGTAACCCACCATATGCAACAAGCAGCACGTGTTGCTGATTATACTGCTTTTTTTGCAAAAGGAAAATTAATTGAATATAATAAAACTAAGATTATTTTTTCACGTCCGGCTAATAAAAAAACAGAAGATTATATTACTGGTCGTTTTGAATAATGACAGAAAGGAGAAGAAAGGAAACGATGAGCGTTAAAATTGAAAATGATCTAGCCCAAACAAAACAAATGATTATTGATATGATTGCGATGACAAAAAATCAATATGATGATATGGTTAAGTGTCTTGAGGAAAATGATATTGAACTTGGGAAAAATGTGATTTCTTCTGATGAGACAATTAATAAAATGCAAGAAGCTTTTATTGAAGTTTCATTATGAAAAATTGCAAAACAACAAATGGTAGCAAAAGATTTGCGACGAGCAGTTGGTTTTATCTTAATTGTTAAAGAGGTTGAACGGATTGCTGACTATGCAAAAAGTATTTGTCGCTACTATATTAAATATAAACCCTCAACTAAATTAATTAATTTTTTAAAAAAATTAGTTGCTAAAGTTATTGAAATGCTAACTGAAGTATCAAATATTTTTGAAGAAGAACGAATTGAATCGGCATATAATATTTTAAAATATGATACTGAATTGGATAAACTTTATAAAGTTGAAAATGATGCATTAATTGAAAAAATCCGAGAAGCAAAAACTAAAGAAGAAATTAAAGTTATTACACTAACAATGCAACAATTACGTTCAATTGAACGAGCAGGAACACATATTATTAACATTGCAGAAACTTTAATTTATATTATTGAGGGAAAAATCTATGACTTTGAATTACCAATTTAAAATAATCTTCTTTATGAAGATTATTTTTTATTAATAACATTATTGAAAATAAATAGTGATTTACTAGTAATTTGTTATAAATATTATAAAATAAAATTGTTAAAAAGGTGATTTTAAAGGAGAATTGATATGTCATATTTAGATAATTTAAAGTTATGGAAAAATGCTAAAAACTTAGATCCAACATTAGCAACTGAATTTCAACAAATGTCTGAGGTTGAATTAATTGCTGCTTTTTCGAATGATCTGGAATTTGGAACAGCTGGGTTACGAGGATTACTTGGTCCTGGAACGGGCAAAATGAATTTATATACAATTAGAAGAGCAACATTGGCATTTATGCAATATTTAAAGAAAATTTATTCAGAAACTGATTTAAAAACAAAGGGTGTCGTAATTGGCCATGATAATCGTCATTTTTCTACTGAGTTTGCACAAGAGGTTGCTGATATTTTTGCTACTAATAATATTAAAGCAATTTTATTTAATAATAATGATGTACGACCAACACCAGTTGTTTCCTATATTGTTCGTAAAATAAAAGCTGCTGCCGGGGTCATTATTACAGCTAGTCATAATTCACGTGAGTACAATGGTTATAAGATTTATGATCATAATGGTTGCCAATTTTTACCAGTGGCAACCGATATTATTGGAGCAAATTATTTGAAAATTAAAGAAGAAGTTTTTAATTTAACATTAAAACCAGATCCAAGTTTAATTACTAATGTTTCTTTAACAATTGAAGAAAATTATATTGCCGATGTTAAAGCAATGCAGTTTTATCCAAATCAAAAACGTAATATTAAAATTGTTTTTTCTAATTTACATGGCACAAGTAAAGACTGAACACCACGAATTTTACAAGACTGTGGATATGAAGTTATTATTGTTGAAGAACAATTTGCCAATGACCCTAATTTTACTTTTGCGCCTAATCCAAATCCAGAATTAACTGAATGTTATGATTTAGCATTAAAATATGCCAAAAAGGTTGATGCGGATGTTATTATTTTAAATGATCCAGATGCTGATCGGTTGGGAATTGGGGTTAAGATTGCGGATAAGGAATACTACTTAATGACAGGGAATGAAACTGCCCCAGTTTTAATTGAATATTTATTTTCACATTATAAAAAGAGCAACACACTACCTCAAAATGGTGTATTATATAATACTTTTGTCACCGGTAATTTATCAGATAAAGTTGCTGAAAGTTATGGTGTTAAGGTTATTAAAACATTAACTGGTTTTAAATGAATTGGTGATCAAATGAGTAAAGCAGATAGCAACGGAGTTCAGTTTTTATTTGGTTTTGAAGAAGCATATGGTTATGTTTTAAAAGATATTACTCGTGATAAAGATGGAATTCAATCATCGGTGGTATTAGCTGAAGCTTGTTGATATTATCACCAACAAGGAAAAACACTTTTTGATGTCTTAGTTGAACAATATGATAAATTTGGATATTTTTACTGTAATACCGTTAATTTGGTTCGTGATAGTGTTGATGGAAAGACAATTATTAAGAGGATGTTGCAAAAATTGCGACAAGAAGAGATTGCTAGTTTAAACGGAATTAAATGTATTAAAAAGGAAGATTATCTAAACGGGTTATATAATATGCCAGGACAAGATTTACTAAAATTTTATTTTGAAGATGGTAGTTGATTTGCTGTTCGGGCAAGTGGGACAGAACCAAAAATTAAGTTTTACTTTGTTTGTGTTGATAAAACAAATGAACAAGCAAAAGCAAAAATGGAAGCAATGTATCAAGAATTAGAAACTAATTATTTAAATACTTAAAAGTATGCTAAGATATATTTAGAAAATAGGGGGTTACTAAATGGCAAAGATTATATTTGAAGCTGATGACAATCGTAAAGGTATTATCGATAAACTTTTTGCTAAAAATCAACAAAAGGTGCAAGCAGGAGATAAAATCGTTAATGTCATCACTCAAAATAAAGTATATGAAATAAAAACGCCAGAAGCTGGTGAAGTACAAAATCTTATTGCTTATGAAAATAAAGTTATTAATAGTGGCGATGTTTTATTAGAAATTGTGCCACTAGAACCCGCTCTTAATGACCAAAAATATGAAACTAGTCAAGATTATAATACTAGTTCTTTTCTTGGTTCATCAAGATATAATGCAGCTAATAATCCATCAATTGATATTAAAAAATCAGAAACTGAAATTTTTCGTGAAGAATTAATTGAAACATTATTAGCTCGTGAAGTTACCGGTGAAAACCCTAAAAATGATTTTGAACCGACAATTGAGCTAAACTCAGAAGGAACAACACCGCAACAAGAGAAACAAAATTTATTTCAAGATAATGTTAGTACAACATCATTTTTATTAAAAGATAAAGTTGAAAATGTTATTGAAAATATTCCAAATGAAAATAATATTGAAACCTTGAAAAAGGATCTTGGCCAATTAAAAGACAATTTAACAACAGTTAAAGATGATTTAGAAACAATTAATATTCAAGAAGAAATTATTGAAGATATTGCACATTTAGAACGAGACTTAGCATTATCAGCAGAAATGAAAGAAAAAACGCAAAACTATGATGAAATATCAAATACGTTGATTCACCGTATGTATACAGATATTCAAGAAGAGTTAAATCAAGAAAGTAATGAAAAAGAATTAATTTTAGATGATGATAATCCCGAAACAATTTATTTTAGTGAAGATTTAACATTAGAAGAGTTGGGAGAAGATATTGCTTTATCTGCCTCAAATATTGATGAAATGAAGACTGATTCAAAGTTAGGACATGATGTTTTAAGGGTAACAGACGTAGTTTCAACAAAACAACATGATAATGGACCTTCCGAATCCCATCCTCATCATTCAGAATCTGTTGTTCATCATAGAGAACCAAAACCTCATGCAGAATCTCACACAATGTCTACAATCCATCATAAAGAAGTAAAACATGATGAGCCAGTAAAAACACATCATTCTGTTTCGGATCCAAAGACCCATAGTAGTCATAGTGAATCTGCTCCAGATCGAACAGAAGTAAAAGGACATTCTGCTCATTCTGAAACGCACCCGGTTTTGCATTCTGACACCTCTGAAGGTTTAAAAACACATGTTTCGCATTCAAAACCAGTAACTCATTTGAGCTCTCATGTTGATGAAGATGCTAGTTCTGGTTCAGAAACTGTTTCGCACCCAAAACCACATGCACATGCTGGGTCTCATTCAACATCTACGGTTCACCATAAAGAAGTAAAACATGATGAAGAAGTAAAAACACATCATGCTGCTTCACATTCAAAGGTACATAGTGGTCATAGTGAATCTGCTTCGCATTCTGTTGAAACAAAAGCACATTCGGCAGGACATTCAAAATCACATGTTGAAACATCAGAACATATGCCAGACAAAGCAGTTCTTGACCATAATGGTAAAATATTACAAGCTGACCAAATTAAATTAAATCATCAAGCAATCACCCGGGCAAAAGTAATTATGGAAAGCAGAAAGAATATTGCTCATAGTTTTATTGATGTTGAGGTTGATGTTAGTGAATTAGTTAGTTTATTATCAATCATGCGAGAAGCATATTTATCAAATGAGCTTGAATTAACATTATTACCATTTTATATTAAGGCAGTTTATGAGGGTTTAAAAAAATTCCCAATTTTAAATGCATCATTTATTAGTAAAGAACATGCCCTTTTATTAAAATGATTTTATAATATTGCTTTTAGTGTTGATATTGATGCGGGGATTAAAATGCCTGTTTTATCTAATTTAAAAAATGAATCAATTAAAGAAATTGCGGTAAAAGCAACAAAATTAATTGAACAAACTATTAATGATAAATTAACCGACAAAGATTATCAAGATGCATCATTTTCAATTGTAAATTATGGTGAATATGGAATTATGCGGGGAACTTTTACCATTCCAGAAGACAATGTTGCTGGAATTGCAATGGGAATTATCTTTAAAAAACCAGTTGTTGTTGAAAAAAACGATATTACAATTCGTGATATTATGATAATTACCCTTGGTTATAATGAAGCTGTGATTGATATTACTGAAGCAAGTAAGTTTGTACATTATGTTGCATATTTATTATCAAATCCAGGATTATTGTTATAAAACAAGAAAGTGATGTTTTTCTTCATTATGCATTTCTTTATTTTTAGAAAGGAAAAAAGACAATGAATATTAAGGACTTAACGAAAGAGACCAATAATATTGAATTAGTGGTCCTTGCTGATAAGGTAACACAAGGAACTGCTTCAAATGGGAGTACTTATTTGTCAATAACATTAAAAGACCGCACAGGAACAATTGAAGCACGATTATGAGATGCTCGTCCTGCTGATATTGAATGTTGAATTAAAGGAAATTGTTATAAAGTAAATATTAATATTATTGAATATCGAAAAGTGTTACAAGCAAAAATTAATACTTATGACATTATTGATAATGATAGTATTAACTTAGAAGATTTTATTGAAGTAGCACCACTTCCACCTGATGTAATGTATGATGAAATTATTACTACAGTGCAAGCAATGCAGACAACAGAATATCGTGAAATTATGACTTTAATTTTATCAAAATATGGGGAACAATTTAAAATTTGACCAGCAGCAGTTCGCAACCACCATGAAATTAAATCAGGATTAATTTGACATAGTTTAACAATGTTAAAAATGGCAAAGAATGTTGCTAATGTATATTCTGATCGGTTAATTGATGCTGAACTTTTATATTGTGGTGTTATTTTACATGATTTGGGAAAAGTTATTGAAATTACAAGTGGAGCAACTAATGATTTTTCATTAGAAGGAAAATTAATTGGTCATATTTCAATTATGGCAAATGAATTAAACCATATGGCTAAAATTAATGATTTAAATTCTGAGAAGATTATTTTATTAGAGCATATGATTTTAGCTAGTCATGGTCGTTTAGAATATGGGTCACCAGTTGAACCACATTTACTAGAAGCTGAAATTTTATCATTTTTAGATAATTTAGATGCGCGAATTTATCGAATTGATAAAGAATTAAAAAAAACGTCAGTTAATGAGCAAACACAACGTTTATTAGCGGTTGAAGGACGTTGATTCTTAAAACACTTTGAAAAATAAGTGATATCCTAGTCAAAAAATACCAAAATTTTTCAAAAATTTTGGTATTTTTTCAGTTTTCTTACCTTTTTCGTGTGTTTTTCTTTTCTATTTTTTATGGCAGGTATATAATAAAGGTACGGTATGATTTAATTTTCAGGAATAGATGCCACATTTTTAAATATAACTATGCGCATTTTTTTAGTTAGTTATATCGAAAAAACTAAAAATACTATGAGAACAGAGAAGGAGAATATAAATGAAAGTTATTGTAGTCGGAACTAATCATGCGGGGACAACTGCTGTTAGAACCCTAAGAAGATTAGACCCTAAAGCAGAAATTGTTACTTATGATAAAAACAACAATATTTCGTTTTTGGGATGTGGAATTGCATTATGAGTTTCAGGAGAGGTAAAGGATCCAAAAGGCTTATTTTATGCTTCACCAGAGATTTTACAAAGTGAAGGTATTAAAGTAAATATGGAACATGAAGTATTATCAGTTGATAATAAAAGTCAAAAAATTCGTGTTAAAGATTTAAAAACTGGCAAAGAATTTGATGACAATTATGACAAATTGATTTTAGCAATTGGTTCATGACCAATTATTCCAAACATTGAGGGTATTAACCAAGAAGGTGTTCATATTGTTAAATGATACCAACACGGGGAATTGGTAAAAAAAGCAAATGATGATAAAAATATTAAAAATGTGGTTGTGTGTGGAGCAGGATACATTGGCGTTGAATTAGTTGATGCTTTTCACCAAAAAGGAAAAAATGTGACCCTAGTTGATATTTTAGATCGTATTATGCCACGTTACTACGATAAACCATTTACTGATAAAGTTGAAAACGCAATGCGGGAAGCAGGCGTTAATTTACGTGGTGGCGAAAAAGTTATTAAATTCGAAGGAAACAATAACAAGGTAACAAAAGTAGTAACCGATAAAGGTTCATATGATGCTGATTTAGTAATTTGATCAGTTGGATTTAAACCTTCCACAGAAATTCTAAATGGTGTTATTGATTTAGATAAAAATGCCGCAATTATGGTTGATCAATATATGAGAACTTCAGATCCAAATATTTTTGCAATTGGAGATTGTGTTGAAGTTTATGATAACGCTAAAAAAGCACCAGCATATATTGCTTTAGCAACAAATGCTGTTCGAACAGGAGTTATTGCTGCTGTTAACGCTTTAAAACCAGAAGGTTTAGCATCACCAGGATTCCAAGGTTCAAATGCAATTAATGTTTTTGGTTGAGCATTAGCTTCAACAGGAGTAACAGAAACAGTTGCAAAAGATCTTGGTTTTGATTATGAACAAATTACTTTTACCGATAATGATCGTCCAGAGTTTATGGAATCTTATCAAGAAGTTTTAATTAAGATTCTTTGAGATAAAAAAACAAGAAAAATTATTGGAGCACAAGTTGGTTCAGTAGCTAATCATACAGAAGTTATGTATATGTTTTCATTGGCTATTATGAAAGGAGTTACAATTGATGAATTACCATTAGTTGATATTTTCTTCTTGCCACACTTTAATAAACCATATAACTTTATTACTTTGCCAGCATTAGAGGTATTAGGTTTAAATTACTTTAAAAAATAACTATGATCTGTTTTAAAAATCCTTCTACGGATGTCTATTTTAATTTGGCTTTAGATGAATATCTCTTAAAAAGTGAAATTAAGGACAATATTTTCTTTTTGTGAAAAAACTCGAATACAATTGTAATTGGTCGTAACCAAAATACAATTGAAGAAATTAATTTACAAGCAGTTGAGACTGATAAAGTAAATGTTGTTAGACGGATTACTGGGGGAGGAGCTGTTTATCAAGATGATGGAAATCTATGTTTTTCCATCATTGTTGATAAAGATAATGAAATCGCGAAAAATTATGAAAGTATTTTGCAACCTATTATCAATGTTTTACAAAAGCTTGGTTTAAATGCTAAGTTTGCTGGTAAAAATGATATTGAAATTGATGGTAAAAAAATTTCTGGAAATGCTCAAATAAAATATAAAAATCGCTTATTACATCATGGAACATTTTTGTTTGATGTTGATTTAAACAAGATGCAAAAATATTTGAATGTTGATCAGAGTAAAATTGTTTCAAAAGGAATTAAATCAATTCCAGCGCGAGTAACAAATATTCGCCCATTGTTAGAAACAGATATTACAATTGATCAGTTTATGGATTTTATTACAAAAGAACTATTAGCCCAAGGAACAACAGTGGTTGATTTACCACCCGATATTATTGCTGCTGCTAATAAATTAGCGGATGAAAAATATCGAACATGAAACTGAAATTTTGGTAATTCACCAGAATTTAGTTATCAAAATAAAATCCGTTATGAAGGAAAAGGAACTGTTGATGTTCGTTTAAGTGTTAATGAAGGAAAAATCACAAATATTAAATTTTATGGTGACTTTTTAGGTTCAGGTGGAACAGATCACCTTGAAACGCTTCTAACGGGTTGCAAATATAGTCCGGACAAAATTACAAAAGAATTATTAAAAATTAATATTAAAGAAATTTTTGGAGAGAAATTTGAAACACAAGAAATCTTAGATGTTATTTTTAATTAAAAACTTATATAGAAACAGAAAGGATGGAATTAAAAATGTATTTTGACAAGTTTAATTCGTTAAAAAATGAAATGCTTCAAATTATGGATGCAACAGGAAAAATTGTTAAACCAGACTTGATGCCAAAAATTAGCGATGATGAAGTTTTAACCGCGTATAAATTAATGTGTTTATCTCGTCGCCAAGATGATTTTCAAAATAAAATTCAACGTCAAGGGCGAATGTTATCATTTTTATCTTCGACGGGGCAAGAAGCAACTGAAGTAGCATATGGAATGCAAATCATTAAAGGAAAAGATTGATTTTCTTCAGCTTACCGAAATAATGCTGCTTGATTAGCAAGTGGTGTGCCAATGCGAAACATTATGTTATATTGATGTGGAAATGAAATGGGGAGTAAAATGCCAGAAGGAATCAATACTTTGCCAGTAAATATTCCAATTGCAACACAATATTCCCATGCAACTGGTTTAGCATTTGCCGAAAAGTATAATAAACGTGATGGTGTTGCTATTACAACCACTGGTGATGGAGGTACATCAGAAGGAGAATTCTATGAGGCAATTAACTTTGCGCAATTACATGAAGTTCCAGCGATCTTTATTGTTGAAAATAACCAATATGCTATTTCAACACCACGCCGAAAAGCAACAAAAGCAATTAACTTTGCTGTTAAAGGAGTTGGTATTGGAATGCGTAATATTTTAGTTGATGGAAATGATTTTTTTGCTGTTTATGGTGCCGTTCAAGAAGCAATTAGTCTTGCTCGTAAGGGCAAAGGACCATCATTAATTGAATGTAATACATATCGTTTAGGAGCTCACTCATCAGCTGATGACCCAAAAGTTTATCGTGATGAAAAATTACACGAAGAAGCCTTAAAAAAAGATCCTCTAATTCGTTTAAAAGCATACTTAATTGCAAAGAAAAAATGATCAGAAAAAGAACAAGAAGCATTAGATGCTGAGCAGGATAAATTTATTAAAGGTGAATTTGCTTGAGTTGAAGAAAACAATAATGTTTCAATTCGTGATATTTTTGCTTACACATATGCTGAAATGCCAAAATTTTTAGAAGAACAATATCAAGAAGCAGAGGCATTCTTTGCAAAATATCCAAGTAAAGGAGGACATCACTAATGCCAGTTGTAAATAATATTCAAGCATTAACACATGCTTTAGATCTAGCAATGGAAAAACATCAAAATGTTGTTGTGTATGGAGAAGACGCTGGTTTTGAAGGCGGAGTTTTTCGAGCAACAGTTGGATTACAAGAAAAATATGGTGAAGACCGTTGTTTTGATGCGCCAATTGCTGAGGCAACTTTAGTTGGAAGTGCGGTTGGAATGGCAATTAATGGGATGAAACCAATTGTTGAAATGCAATTTGAAGGATTTTCATATCCTGCTTTACAACAACTTTTCACTCATGTTGCTCGTATGCGTAATCGTTCACGTGGGCGTTTCACTTGTCCCCTAATTGTTCGTATGCCAATGGGGGGAGGAATTCGTGCGTTAGAACACCACTCTGAAGCAATGGAAGCAATGTTTTCACATAATCCAGGATTAAAAGTGATTATTCCTTCAAGTCCATATGATATGAAAGGATTATTATTAGCGGCTGTTGAATCACTAGATCCAGTAATCTTTTTAGAACCAACAAAAATTTATCGTGCCTTTAAACAAGAAATTCCTGATGAATATTATACTTTACCAATTGGTGAAGGTTATAAAATTCAAGAAGGTGATGATTTAACAATTGTTACTTATGGGGCACAGGTTGGTGACTGTGAAAAAGCATTGGCCCAACTAAAAGAAGAAGGAGTCAATGTTAATGTTGATCTAATTGATTTACGAACAATTCAACCATGAGATCGTGATATGGTTATTGAATCAGTTAAAAAAACTGGTCGTATTTTAGTTGTTCATGAAGCAGTTCGTTCATTTTCAGTTGCCTCAGAAGTAATTACAACCGTTAATGAAAATTGTTTTGAATATTTAAGAGCCCCCGCTGGACGGGTAACAGGTTATGATATTATTATTCCGTTTGATCGTGGAGAACATTATCATCAACCATCAGTACAAAAAATTGCTGTTAAAATTAAAGAATTAATTAACTACCAATTTTAGAGAGGAGTTGTAAGAAAAATGGTTAAATTTAAATTTGCAGATATCGGAGAAGGATTAACTGAAGGAAAAGTTACTAATATTATGATTAAAGTTGGCGACAAAATTAAAGATGGAGATGAAATGTTTGCTGTTGAAACAGATAAAGTTAATACAGAAATTTATTCTCCATGTGATGGCGTTGTTAGCAAGATTAATATGAATGTTGGTGACACAATTTACGTTGGTGATGTTGTGGTTGAAATTGATGATGGTGGTGCAGATAGCACTGATACCGCCCCAGCACAACCAGCCTCAGCCCCAGTAGAAGAAGAAAAAGCAGCCGGGGTAGTTGGTGCTGTGCCAATTTCAAATACTGTTTTAGCTCCTCGTCATTTACCAAATAGTAATAATATTAATAGTGGTAATAACAGTAATGTTTTATCAACACCGCTTGTGCGAAAAATGGCGGCTGATTTAAAAATTGATTTAACAAAAATTCAAGGATCAGGGTCAAATGGTAAAATTATGAAAGCTGATTTAGCACAGGGTAATAGCGCCGCACCAACTGGTCCATCATTATCAGCAATGCCAATTGAAATTCCAAAAATTACGGCAACGGGAGCTGTTCGTCGTGAACCAATGTCACCAATTCGTAAGGCAATTGCTAAACAAATGACATTATCAAAAACAGTTATTGCAGAAACAACATTAATGAAAAATATTGATGTTACAAAATTAATTGAAATTAGAACGCAATTAAAAGGACAAGCAGAAAAACAAGGCGTTAAATTAACTTATATGCCCTTCTTTATGAAGGCATGTGCCGTTGCGTTAAAAGATTTTCCAATTTTAAATTCGTCATACGATCAAGAACAACAAGAAATTATTTTTAAAGATTACTATAATATTGGGATGGCAACTGATACCCCAACAGGATTAATGGTTCCCGTTGTGAAAGGTGTTGATCAATTAAATGTCATGCAAATTGCAAAAATGGTTAATGATTTAGCATCAAAAACACGTGAACGTAAATTAAAACCAGATGAAATGAAAGAGGGAACTTTCACAATTACAAATTTTGGGTCAGCTGGAATTGAACTAGCAACACCAGTTATTAACTTCCCAGAAGTTGCAATTTTAGGAGTTGGAATTATTAAAAAAACACCAGTTATTAATAGCAACAATGAAGTTGAAGTTAGTTCAATCTTACCATTGTCATTAACAATTGATCATCGTTTAATTGATGGTGCTGATGGTGGACGCTTTTTAGCACGAGTAACTGAATTATTAGAATCACCAGCTTTATTATTATTGTAAGAGAAGAGGTTATGAGATGGAAAATAAATATGATGTAATTGTTGTCGGAGCTGGTCCGGGTGGATATGTTGCGGCAATTAAAGCAGCCCAAGAAGGTTTAAAAACATTAATTATTGAAAAAAAATATTATGGTGGTGTTTGTCTAAATGTTGGTTGTATTCCAACAAAAGCGTTATTAAAAAGTAGTAAAGTTTACGATTTAATTGGTCATGCTGATACTTATGGAATTGATATTTCAAAAATGACAGAAGTTGCCCCAAATTGAGTAAAAATGCAAGAACGCAAAGCAAAAGTAGTAACACAATTAACAAAAGGGGTTGAATTTTTATTGAAAAAAAATAAGGTTGACCTAGTTAAGGGTGAAGCAAAAGCAATTGATAAAAACACAATTGAAGTAGCAGGAAAACGCTATATATGTACAAATTTAATTATTGCAACAGGAAGTGTTTCACGTAATTTACCATTACCAAGCTTTGAACAAGCAGAAAAAGATGGTTATGTTATTTCATCAACCGAAGCTTTATCATTACCAAAAATTCCAAAAAAATTGGCAATTATTGGTGGTGGTGTTATTGGAATTGAATTTGCTTGTTTATACCGTCGTTTAGGAACAGAAGTAACAATTTTACAAGGTTTAGATACAATTTTAGAAATGTTAGATAAAGATATTCGTGAAGAATTAACAAAACTATTAATTAAAAATAAAGTTAAAATTGAAACATCTGTTAAAATTAAAGAAATTAAAGGTAAAACCGTCATTTATGATAATAGTGAAGGAAAAGAAGTTAAGTTAGCAACTGATTATTGTTTAGTATCAGTTGGTCGTGTCCCTGTTACAACCGGTTTTGAAAATATTGGGTTAAAAATTGGTGAACGAAAAAATATTGAAGTTGATGATCAATGTCGTACTAATTTACCAGGCGTTTATGCAATTGGGGATGTTGTTGGAAGAGCAATGTTAGCCCATGTTGCTTCATCACAAGGTCTTTTAGTAATTGATAATATTAAGGGAAAAAATGAAAAAATGAATTATAATCGCATTCCATCATGTATTTATTCATTTCCAGAAGTTGCAACCGTTGGAATCACCGAAGAACAAGCAATTAAAGATAAAATTGCTTATAAAGCTTTTAATTTTCCGTTATCAGCGAATGGAAAAGCACTAGCAGATGGTGAAACCGATGGGTTTGTTAAAATTTTATGTGAACCTAAATACGGTGAAATTTTAGGGGCCCATATTATTGCGGCAACAGCAACGGATATGATTTCAGAAATTACTGTTTGTATGGAAACAGAAGGAACAATCCATGAATTTGGAAAAGCGATTCATCCGCATCCAACTTTATCAGAAGTTTTAATGGAAGTTGCGCACGGTTTAGAAGGATATGCCATTCATATTTAAAGTTACAAAAAGTAACTTTTTTTTATTAATTAATTGTAAAAAATCTAATCTAATCTTTAATTGCATTTATTCTTAATTTTGCTATAATGAGTCCATATTAGAGCACGTAGGTTATATAAAGGGGAATTAAGGAAGAAACTAATGGCAAAAAAACCAGGAAGTTGAGATAAACTTAATAAATTAACGAAAAACGTTACTGTTGCTTCGCGAAAAAGAGGGTGAATTGCGGCAATTTGTGTATTGTTATATATCGCAGTTTTAATTCCGTCGGCTTATTTTGCGGTGTCATTTTTAGCGAAAATCTTAAGTTATGGGGGAATTCAAACGGATGGTCCTTTACCAGACTTTGAGGCAGGGGATTATTTTCAAGTTAATTTTGCTAAAACTGAACTACGGGATAATACTAAAAAAACTCCTGTTTTTGCAACATATGAACTGCTACCTGATTCAACAACTGGCGGTGTTGCACAAACACGAGTTCAAACGACATCATTACGATTAGAATATGCTTATAATTATATTTTTGCAAATGCCCCCAAAATGTATATTGCGAATAATATCTTTTTTAAAGGAAAATATGGTGATGTTAACCAAATTCAAATTTTAAATATTTACACTAATCCGCAAGGAACAAAATCATTAGGACTTGCTGATGTTCAACAAAATAAGTTAAATTTAATGGAAAATATGTTGTATTTAAAAATTAAATATAAAGGTGAAGAACAATTAACATTAATTTGAATGCCAACGCTTTTTGTTGGAATTGAAGGATTTTTATCAAACTTTTTAAATTTTAAAACAGCAGAAACAATGAACAAGGATAAACCTGACCCAACAATTTGAGAAAATCAGACAAAAATTCTTGGTAGTCAAGCAAATAATATTATGTTAAATGGAAGCAATAATAGTTTAACTTTAGATGATGAAGTTTATGCGGCTTATAAAACAAAATTTGCTGCTTTTTACAACGAAAATAAAGGGACAGATAAAGAATTTATTGGTGATTATAATCCATACAGTAATTTTGCTATTTCAAGTGTTAATCCACAAGATCAAATTTTACCAGGGGTATTTTTTGATAGTGTTGGCTATATGTTTGATATGAATCGAGTGATTCAATCAGCACAACAAAATAATCCTGATTTTAGCGGATCACTAGCAAAAAAAGACATTAATATTGGAGGTCAATACATTCCGCAATTATTAATTTTCTTAATTAATGTTTTAGAAACATCAGAAAACCGGGGGTTAGTTTTACCCGAAGATTTAGTACCAAATGATTGAAAAGATTGATATCAATTAATTCAACCGAAACGATTAGACGTCACTAAACCAGAACAATTTTATTTTATGTTCTTGCCAAAAGATGAAACAGTTCAAAATATCATTGGTAATCGTTTACGCAATCAGGTAACAGATGTCTTAAGCGGGAAAGAGACACTAGCAACTGCTGTTAAAGATTTACAACGTGATGTTTTGAGCAATCCTAATGATTCAAAATATAAATGGGTTTATGATTGAAATATTTTACCATTTCAATCATATGGTTTTATTGAAAAAAGTGATTATACTGTCATTAAACGAACAATTCAAGAAAATAAAAATTTAGTAATTGATTTTCTTGGTAATTCTGTGCCAGGAACAGAATTTGTTACAATTGACCAACCATCATTACACTCAGTCACTAATTTAGTTCATCCAGGAAATGTTGATGCGTATACCATTGATGATCCTCAAAAACGAAATACATTATTTACAAAATATTGAAGTGCTAACTTATATGGAGCAACAACAACACTAAATCAAATTAATATTGATGTAAGAAATATTAGTCTTGATCAAAAGGCATTTGAAACAATGTTGATGAATCAAATTATTGACCAAACATGAGCGTTTATCAAAAATATTGCCCAAGTAGCAGGAAATAAATTAAATATTATTAATGGTATTTCAAAAGCACAATATGAAACAACTTTCAAAAAGGATTATCAAACAACATTTACCCCAGTTAATAATTATCATAGTAGTGCTGGCACATTCCTTGAATGATTTAATACCCTTCTTGCTAATGATGAAACTCGTTATAGTCTTTTTACGGTCCTTGATATTAAATTAGCATTACAAGTAGGTGGGAATATCCCAGAGAGTTTAAAGGCGGTCACTTTCCGCTTTAACATTAATTATTAATAAGATAATAAACAGTAGACTTCTTGCATTACTTGTTAAAAAATTGCAAATATTTNNAAAAAANA